>JAUZPH010000317.1 GCA_030706065.1 Bacillota bacterium
AGGTTACAGGGCACCGCTAGTTCCCCATCTAGCACGGAAAGTTCAACTGGCGGAGAAAGGGGGATTCGAACCCCCGGTAGAGTTTCCCCTACACACGCTTTCCAGGCGTGCTCCTTAAACCACTCGGACATCTCTCCATATCTCATGAAACTAAACTATTTACTTGTCGTCACTAAGCACATCACTTAGCGACAAGATTGATTATACTATTGTTTTTTATTTATTTCAATAGCTTTTTTAGTAAATATTTTTGGAAGGTTATGAAATTTGCTTCGCAAATTCCAAATTAATAATTAATAATTTAAAATTTATAATTATGGATGAAAATCCCCTTTGGGATTTTATAATAATATAATTAAAAGTTTTGCAGAGCAAAACCTCCTTAATTCTTCATTCTTCATTCTTTCTTGTTAATTACAAATTGTTTTTGTATAATAATCATATATGCGTTTATACTATTATAGTAAAGATTATTACAAATCAACTTACTGTTTAAATCAAAGAAAAACATGCGTAAACAAGAGCTATATCGCCTTAATTTAAAAATTTAACCAATAATGGCAGTTGATAATATATCATAATCTAGATATAATAAAATTCGTCGGGTGAGCCGATAAAGTTCAAAAGCCAGGGCGCATAGCTCAGCTGGGAGAGCATCTGCCTTACAAGCAGAGGGTCACAGGTTCGATCCCTGTTGTGCCCACCATAATTAAATATATTGCTGGCATAGCTCAATTGGCAGAGCAGCTGACTTGTAATCAGCAGGTTGTTGGTTCAATTCCGATTGCCAGCTCCATACATGGAGGAGTTCCCGAGTGGCTAAAGGGGGCAGACTGTAAATCTGTTGTCAGTGACTTCAGTGGTTCGAATCCACTCTCCTCCACCATCAGAAAGCACTTGTAAGTGCTTTTTTTATTTGTATATTTTATTGACTGATGTTAATTTCTTTTGAAAGTGAGTTGACAGGGTAATTGGCTGATGATACAATTGTTTTGTTTATTAGTAAAATAATATGGTAATACTCTTATCAAGAGAGGTGGAGGGAAAAGGGCCCAATGAAACCCGGCAACCGGCGAAGCTTTCGCAATGGTGCCAATTCCAGCAGTTTTCTGCGAGATAAGAGAAGGTATATAACACCTCTTCTTATCGAAGGGTTTTTTTATTTTATAGTAAGGAAGGAGAGTGAAGGCCAACCTGAGAATATGCTTAATATTTTCTGTATGGCCGTTATAAAATGAGGAGATTATTTACATCGGAATCAGTTACTGAGGGACATCCAGATAAAATATGTGATCAAATTTCGGATGCAATACTTGACACTATTCTCGAGCAGGACCCAAATGCAAGAGTTGCCTGTGAAACAGCAGTTACAACCGGTATGGTGCTTGTTATGGGAGAAATCTCTACTAATTGTTATGTGGATATTCCCAAGGTTGTTAGAAGAACTATTGAAGGAATCGGGTATGTTAGGGCAAAGTATGGCTTCGATAGTGATACCTGTGCGGTATTAACCTCAATAGATGAGCAATCAACAGATATAGCAATGGGAGTTAACGAAGCTTTGGAATCGAAAAAAGGCCAAATGGATAGGATAGATGCTATAGGTGCCGGTGATCAAGGTATGATGTTTGGTTATGCTACAAATGAGACGGCGGAATATATGCCTCTTCCTATAGCAATGGCTCACAAGCTTGCCAGAAGGCTTTCAGAGGTAAGAAAAGATGGTACGTTATCTTATCTGAGGCCTGACGGAAAGACTCAGGTAACCGTAGAGTATGAGGATGACAAGCCAATAAGAATTGACACAATTGTAATATCAACTCAGCATGGCCCGGAGGTTGAGCATGATCAGATTGAAAGGGATTTGAAGGAGCATGTAATAAACACTGTTGTTCCCGCTGAATTGTTGGATGACAGAACAAAATACTACATTAATCCAACAGGCAGGTTCGTTATCGGCGGGCCGCAGGGAGATTCAGGACTCACAGGAAGAAAGATAATTGTTGATACATATGGCGGATACGGAAGACACGGCGGTGGCGCCTTCTCAGGAAAAGACCCGACAAAGGTGGACCGTTCCGCAGCCTATGCTGCACGTTGGGTGGCCAAAAATCTCGTAGCCGCTGGTGTGGCTGACAGGCTGGAAATAGAAATTGCTTATGCGATAGGAGTTGCAAAACCGGTATCAATAGAGGTTGATACTTTTGGAACCGGCAAGATTTCAGAGGACAAGATTACAAATATAATAAGTTCAGTATTTGATTTAAGACCCGGTGCAATAATAAGGGACCTTGAACTGAGGAGACCTATATACAAGCAAACTGCGGCATATGGCCATTTTGGAAGAACAGATCTGGATTTACCCTGGGAGAGGCTTAACCGGGTAGAGGAAATAAAAAAGTATCTATAAAGAAAGAACTTGCAGTGTCGGAGTGATTCTGCAGGTTCTTTTTTTGTGGCTGTTTTTACAGTATATGTATGTAATGTTGTTTGAGAAAAACTTTTATGGCAATAATTTTAAATGTTGGATTTGCCTTATTATAGTTTTATTCTTATAATGGAATAAGGATAGGCTTTATGTCGTACAATTTTTCTGTTTAGGAGAGGTTTTATGTCAGAAATTCAGGGAACTGTTGATGAGATTATATTTCAGAACAGTGATAATGGATATGTGGTTGCAAAAATAAAAAGTGGCAGTGAAAAGATAACAATTGTGGGTACTATACCATATATTACAGAGGGACAAAATCTTAAGATGACAGGTCAATGGGTAATACATCCGCAATTTGGCCAACAGCTTAAGGTAGAAGCATGTGAAGAAATGCTGCCAGGTACTTTGGCGGGAATTGAAAGATATCTTTCTTCCGGCGTCATTACCGGTATTGGGCCGGTAACAGCAAAGAAGATTGTGGAGAGGTTTGGGGAACAGACCTTTGACATATTGGAAAATGATATTTCCAAGCTCAGGGAGATAGAAGGAATCGGAGAAAAGAAAATAGAAATAATTTTTGAATCCTATAATAAACAAAGGGAATTAAAAAATGTTATGGTATTTATGCAATCCTATGGGGTGACTCCGAGCCAATGCATGAAGATATACAAGAGATTTGGTGCTGATTCGATTTCCGTAGTTAAGGATAATCCGTATACTCTTACTGAAGAAGTGACAGGTATTGGTTTTAAGACTGCAGACAAGATTGCCAGAAGCCTTGGCGTTGAGATAAATTCACCCTATAGAATACAAAGTGGAATAAAATATTTAATAAATGAATTTTGTGCCATGGGTAATACCTATATGCCTTTGGAAAAGCTGTTAAAGGAAGGGGTCGAGATTCTCTGCGTATCCGAAGAAGATATAGAAAAAAGTGTGATAGAAAGCGCGCTGGACAGTCAGATTAAGATAGAGACTATAGAGGGGATGGATTGTGTATTTACACTTCCATATTACTATTGTGAGCTGGGTGTGACAAAAAAAATCCTGACCTTGGCCTTCGAACAATATGAAAGGCTCGATATAGATGTAGACAAGGAAATAGAAAACTTTGAAGAGAGCAACAACATTACTTTTGCGTTGTCTCAAAAGGAGGCTATCAGAGGTATTGTCGAAAATGGCGTGGAAGTTATAACAGGAGGCCCAGGCACTGGAAAAACAACAATTATTAATTGTATAATTGAAATATTTGAGGGTGCAGGACTTCGGGTTGTAATGGGGGCGCCCACCGGGCGTGCTGCAAAGAGAATGTCAGAGGCAACAGGGCGGGAGGCAAAGACAATTCACAGGCTGCTGGAGCTTGGATATAGTGATGATGACAATATGACCTTCACCAGAGATGAAGAAAGCCCCCTTGAATGTGATGTGCTGATAATTGATGAGGCTTCAATGGTGGATATAGTATTGATGAACAGCCTGCTTAAAGCCATACCCCTGGGGACAAGGATGATAATTGTCGGTGATGTTGACCAGCTTCCTTCTGTTGGCCCGGGAAACGTTTTAAGGGATTTGATAGAAAGTAAATGTGTAAAGGTAGTTAAATTAAAGGATATATTCAGACAATCAAGAGAGAGCATGATAATTGTAAACGCTCATAGAATTAATAATGGTGAAATGCCGCTTCTCAATGAGAAAAACAAGGACTTTTATTTTATAAAAGAAGATGACTCCAATAATATTTTGTCTACCTTGATTAATCTGGTTAATACCAGGCTCCCAGGCTTTAATCGATCATGGAACAAGCTTCAGCATATTCAAATATTGTCTCCAATGAGAAAGGGGCTATTGGGCGTTTATAACTTGAATAATGAGCTTCAGAGAATTCTAAATCCGGAAGATAAGGTAAAGAAGGAAAAGAAGTTTAGAGAAGTTACCTTTAGGGTAGGCGACAAGGTAATGCAGATAAAGAATAATTATTCTTTGAAGTGGATTAGAATTGCGGGGGAAGGGGAAAATGAGGGTATTGGAGTATTTAATGGGGATATTGGCTTTATCCAGGATATAGATGAAGAAAGCAGCTCCTTGAAAGTAATATTTGATGAAGAACGCCTTGTTATATATGATTTTATCTATTTGGATGAATTGGACCTTGCTTATGCAATAACTATACACAAAAGTCAGGGAAGTGAATTTCCTGTGGTAATAATTCCGTCATTTATGGGCCCGCCAATGCTTATGAACAAAAATCTGTTATATACCGGTATTACAAGAGCGAAGCAGATGGTGGTTGTTGTAGGTTCGGTAAATGCACTGCATTTTATGATTAATAACAACAGAAGTTTTGAAAGATATTCATCACTTTGCTGGAGAATAGGACAAATAATTGACGTCTAGTGGGCGTATATTTAGTGCTGTAATGTACTAATTGGGTACATGAAAAGTTTGTCGAGTACAGGTTGTACTCCACAAATAAAAGGAGAGAAGTCACATCA
>JAUZPH010000318.1 GCA_030706065.1 Bacillota bacterium
GGCTACAGCTATATAGAAATCGGTGATGGTGACGAGCTTTGGGAAACCAGTAATTATTATGATATTATCCATGTCCACAGTGATACCTTCTTTCTTTTATCAAAATTCTTCCGAGAAGGAAGGCTTCATTTTATTTTTGGCAACCATGATATAGTAAAAAATGATGATACCTTCGTAAAAAAAAATTTATACGAATTCTATGATGACCGCGATAAAAAGAATATTCCATTATTCCCAAATGTGAAGGTTCACGAAGGCCTTATCCTTCAGCACCGCACTCTTGGATATAAGCTTTTTCTGATACATGGCCACCAGGTAGACTTTCTTAATGGGCGTATCTGGAGGGTCGGGCGATTCTTAGTGAAGCATCTGTGGCGTCCTCTGGAGACCTTGGGGGTAAATGATCCCACCAGTGCAGCAAAAAATTATGAGAAGAAGAAGGCAGTTGCAAAAAAGCTTATCGAATGGGTAAAAAAGGAGAAGTGCATTCTCATTGCAGGACATACTCATAAACCCATGTTTCCTGAAATTGGTGAACTCCCATATTTTAATGACGGAAGCTGTGTCCATCCGAACAGTATAACTGCCATAGAAATCTCCGGCGGCGACATCCTCCTTGTAAAGTGGAAAATCAAGACCAGAGACGATGGTACTCTCTTCATTGGCAGGGAAGTACTGGCTGGCCCAAGGAAATTAAAAGATTATTATTAAGTAAATATGCTTATTATTCCTTAAGTCAAGCAGGTAAAGAAAGTTATAATAAAGAAAACGGAGCTTTTTACTAAAGCTTCGATGTTTTTGTATACCTGCCTACTGCAACTTTTCAACGGCTTTCGCATCAATAACTTCAAAGCCGTTTTTGGTGTCCAGTATATAGCTGTTATTATCAATTCCAACAAGATAAAGTGCCATTACAAGGTCACCAGTACTTCCCACAAGATTCATAATAAATATCAGAGAACCGAAATAGACAGGAATGAAAAGTGAGAGAATAGAGATTAGTGTAACCGGAACCAGCAGTACTATCAGAAATTTAATCCTCAGGAGTTTTATTCCGGATGTTTCCTGACAATAGGCATAGATACCTTTAAAGCCGAATCTTATTTTCCCACCAAAAGAAATATAACATAAACCGTGAAGGGCTTCATGAAGAATAATGACAGGTATCATAAGCAAAATAACTATCAGGGAAGCGTCTGCGACAAAGTTTCCAGTAATATTAAGCAGGCGGTAAGCAGACAGAAGGTATAAAAAAGATGAATACATCACATCTACAAAGGCAAATGAGACGATAATTGATAATATAAAACAGGCTGCATGAGTTTTCCAGGTAATATTAAAAGACATTATCAACACCTCCATTTGGAAGTATTGACAGTTTTAATGAATTCAATCCCATGTGGCATGTACCTTTTTCCCATGACGCATACTTACCTTCATATATGCTTGTGTTGAATATGTATTGATATAATGAAACCACTCGGTTCTTAAAATTTACCCCTTGGAGAGTAATAACTTTGTAACAGCATCCTCCAACAAAGGGGATACTCTTTCTTGAGCCAATCTTCGTTGATTATGACAGATATTGCATTGCTGTTTTTCAGATAACTGTATATAAAGATGTGTGAGTTTTACATTAACAAATTCACCGTCGAAAATATCGAATCTTCAACGATTCTTCGGAGGTGATAAATTCAAACATAAACTCACACATCTATAATATGGGCTTCATCGATTTCTTCACGGCTTACATCAACGGTTCCTCTATTAACATAAGACTTGTATAGAGTAATCTAATCTATGATAAGCAGCGTCTTCAGTAAAGCAATATTGTGATCTTTAAATTTGAACTTTTCTTTGAAAAGCACCATATTCCTTTTAATAACTTAAAAAGCTTCCCGAATATCAGGAAGCCTTCTTTTATTGTTTCTCATATTTTTCAATTAGTTTGTAATTTGCCTTTTCATATTCGTTTAGAATACTGTCACTGCCGTCATAACCAGGATTCGGGGTATACCAGGATTTAACACTGAAATACTGATTATACTTATCTGTTTTAAATACAAAACCATGCCTTGCATAAATCTCATTTCTGGCATAGCCAAGCTGCTCTTTGGGCAGCGCAGTTACCTCCGAATCAGTAAGATACCTCTTATCGCTGTCAGAAAATATAAAATCGCCGGTGGGCTGCTGTATAACAGTGGAATTTGAATCAGAAGACGAAGATGAATTGGAGGTTTCCGCCTTAGACATTACAGGTTCGCTGCCATCATCCTTAAACTTATAATACTTGATAATCCGCGGTGCATCTGCGTGAGAGTATTGAGCAAAGGATGCATCATCCATACTGGAGGTCTTGATTTCGAACTTTCCATCCTTGTCAAAGTCCGCTATTTCACAAGGATCTGAGGAATCTACAGTCCCCAGACTCTCAAAGCTGTTATTCTTAACCCTGTAAACTTCGCCAGAACTGATATAACCTGAAACGGTCCTCAGCAGGTAAAGACCCATTTTATTCTTATCATAGTTGCATATTTGTCCGGAAATATATTCGTCGTCTTTATCAGACAGGCTGGACACCTTCTCATATTTATTGTTCTTTAGCTTGTACAAATTTATTTCGTACTGCTTTTGTAAATAAGCGTTACCAGTGAGATCTTTAATTTGAACGATTTCATCATATGGATCCGAATCAAGGTTGCCAAAGATTACATTCGCAGCCTTCTCGAGATCTTCCTTACTACCGCTAGCCTTGCTGCCCGTCACTTCTGCAGCAATATTCAGCATGATATCCTCATAATTGTTATTGTCTCTTATATTGCCGCCATTTTCGTTAATCTTTACGAGGGCATACAGGGCTTCATTATATTTCTTAGCCTTTACCGCTTCCGATGCCTTTTCATTATATATATCAGTTTTGAGAGCCTTTAAATCTTCCTCCTTGACCAGGCCATTCATATCGTCAAGCTTGTTTAGAACCCGGCTGGAATCCTCTTTGGCAAGCATTTCAGCTGATTCTTTGAAGGCGTTAGAGGCAGAATTTGATTTAAGGTTTTCAAGAGCCTGTTCTGCATAATCGAATTTTTTACCCAGATCATTAACTGATTTATACCTAATAAAGAAATATGTACCTTTAATTTGCTTGAAGAATATACCAATACCTGCTGCCAATAGACAGGCAATCACAATAAGTGATATTATGACCGGCTTTTTTGATTTGCCGGCCTTTTTTCCCGTCCTGTCTTTAAAGGATTGTTGATTCTGGTCTGCAGAATTAAAAAAATGTTGTGATTGAGATTGAGAATAAATCTGCATAGCAGGTTCCGGTTGATTTGCGCCGGCATGTTGCGGACTCACCATATTTGGCTTCTGATTTTGGATTTGAGAATTATATAAGTTGTGAACTATGGGTTTGCCACACTTTAAACAGAATCTTTGGCTTTCATCCAGTTTTTGACCGCAATTTGTACAGAAAATCATATTTTGTCCCCCTTCTAGGTTAAAAAGTTTGTCATAAGAATTCAAACTAATTATACTAAAGGTATCAAACTTTGTGTACTAAAGATAGATATTTTTGTTAAATTATTTTACTGGTATTAATCTTCAATTAAATATATGAGCAATGACAATTATGTGATATTATACTACTGAGGTGAAAATATGAAGAAGAAGAAACTTATTATATATTTTGTTTCATTGATTACATTTACTCTTTTAGCTGTTAACTGCAGTAAAACTACTGAGAGTTCGAACAAGAATACTAACGCGACAGCTAGTTCTTCAACAGCGGATGCGGAACTAAAGACCTCTACCGGTGAAAGTACTGCAGCTCAAGCCACACTGATAGCTACTCCTGAAGCCAAGCCATCCGATACGGAAAACAAACCTTCTGTCAGTACCTCTGAACCGGATAAGGCCCCGCAGGTAAAAGAGGGAAACGGTAAAGGCAAGGTAGTAGTAATAGACCCGGGCCATGGGGGCAAGGTGACCTCTGAAAAGGAACCGATATCTCCGGATTCAACTGAAATGAAGGCAAAGAATGTAGGCGGAGCTACAGGGATAAAGACGAAAACGCCAGAGTATGTAATTGCATTAAATGTTTCTATGAAGCTTAAGGAACTTTTGGAGAAAGATGGCTATACGGTAATAATGACCCGTACTACCAATGCCGAAACCATTGGAAATATTGACAGGGCAGAGATAGGCAACAAGAATAATGCAGATTTGGTGATCAGAATTCATGCGGATTCAAGTGACAACAGCTCCGTAACGGGAGCTTCCATGCTGATTCCCGGGAATGTGGGTTATGCCAAAAGTATAAGCAGTATCAGCAAAAAATATGGACAAACAATTATGGATACTTTAGTAGACGATGTAAAGATGAAAGACAGGGGATTGGTAACAAGAACGGACTTGACAGGTTTTAACTGGTCCAAGGTTCCTGTAGTGCTGATTGAAATGGGCTTTTTGTCAAATCCAGATGAAGATAACCTTCTATCTTCGGACAGCTACCAGCAGAAGTTAGCCGGCGGGCTGGAAGATGGTATAAAAAAAGTATTTAGTAACTAAATACGGCAAAAGGCAGTTTTGGACTGCGAATTAGGCTTGTGCCGGAAGTATCGGTTATATTTTATAAACATTGTACAGTGAATATGGATGCGTGAATAAAAGTGGCGGCTGCAAGCTATCGGCAGCCGCTTTTTACATTTGAAATCTATTCTGCCGTTATATGGCTTTTTTTATATGATGAAATTAATAATTTTTTTAATTGCTGCATATCATAGAGATGAGCATAACTAAAAATTAATTTGGTTATTATTTGAAAATGCAAATTTAGATAAAAATTGCCTATATTTTTATCTAAAAAAGGGCAGACTATCCCCTAGGACTGTGTGTGTCTGTAAAATTATGGTCTTTTCAA
>JAUZPH010000319.1 GCA_030706065.1 Bacillota bacterium
ATAAGATTTTTCATCCCACATGGTAAGCTGTATGTATCCTATGTTTCCCGGCAGCATTTCCGACTTCACTGTCTTTATATCAATCTTTGCCCTCTTTACAGTAACCTGGAAAGAGCCCTTGCCCTCTCTGTATAAGGTTAATGCTACATCTTCCCCTTCCTTGCCCTTCATCATTGATACCGCAGTATCAAGATCCTTTCCTGCCACGTCCTTGTCATTTACCTTTGTTATCACATCACCGGTGGCAATTCCAGCAGCCTTTGCCGGAGAATTGTCAAAGGGAGCTATAACCGTTATCTTGTCATCTTTAACCCCTACCTGCAGCCCGACACCGACATAGGCTCCCACAGTGGTGGTATTGAAGTCATCGTATTCCTTCTTGTTCATGAATACAGTATATGGGTCGCCAAGAGAATCTGCCAGCCCTTTTATTGCTCCCTCAACCAGTTTATTCTGGTCTATGTCCTTGTAATAGTACTTTTCCAAAAGCTGCTGTACCTCGAAAAGCTTTTGGTAACTGGCTCCGTCATCACTTTGCTCTGCTACCTTTGCACCTGTAGTTACGGACATCCTGTTGCCGACATATACGGAACACACATTGGTGAGTATAAATATGAAAACAAGGAGAAGTATCTTGTTCCTTCTGCTCATTCCTTTATTATCCCTTCCATCAAAGCTGCCGTTGTCTTGTTCATTGTTCAATTTAAACTGCATTTAAAACACCCCTTATTTTTATCAAGACAGTAAATACGAGTGTTTAACTCTAAACCTTAATAAGTTCACCGGAGAAAATATCGAATCTTCACCGATTTTTCGGAGGTGATAAATTCATGTATAGAGTTAAACACCATTAATACTTTTATATTTTATGCCTATTTTCAAAATAATTATGCAATACCTCCGTATATACTTCATTATATCAAAATATTTTGAAAGTAATAGGTAAATTATAAGGGCTGCTTTCAAAAGCCGCCCTTATAATCTCTATAAAATCATATTTATTTTAGCACTATAGGGTTTTAAGTTCAACTGTTATATAACCCTTAAATATTTAAATCATGGAACCCTAAAGGGCCCCATGATTTGTATGTCCATCAATGCAGTATATATAAATATTTTTATATTTTTCTATACCGCCAGGAACCTTCTCAAGGCAATTATGCTGCCTATGGCTCCGATGGCTGCTCCTGCTATGGCGAACTGCCATGACAATGTATATGACACGTAGGTCGGCGGGATGAACTGAGGAACAACGATAGCGCCTGATACTAATTTCCTTACTGCAAATTTATATAAATAATACAAGCCTATGTTGGATACTATGCTGCCGACGATGCCTATAACCATACCTTCTATGATAAAAGGCCATCGGATAAACCAGTCAGTAGCTCCTACAAACTTCATGATGCCTATTTCACGCCTTCTGGAAAAAACCGTGAGCCTGATGGTATTTACGATAAGGAACAGAGAAACCCCTACAAGCAGCGCAAATATCGCTATTCCGATCCATTTTACCGCCTTTGATATGGAAAGGATGATATTAATCAGCTGCTGGTCATTTTTCACTTCATCTATACCGCTCATGTCCTTGATTCTATTCTGGACTGTTTTTGCATATTCCGGTGCTTTTAATCTCACTATGAAGGAAGTCTGGAAAGGATTATGATCTTCGTCATACCCACTCAATATGTCCTTGTTCTCTTGTCCCATCATATTCTTAAAATTCGCAAGGGCCTCTTCCTTTGTTTCATACTTGACGGATTGAACCTCACTGTCCTGTTTTAAAGCAGTTTCAATATTATCCTTCTGATCCGGCGTTACATCCAGTTTCAAGAATACCTTGATCTCTACCTGTCCATTAACGGTATCCACCAGCTTGCCGGTATTATTCATGAGCAGAAGGAATATACCAAATATAAACAAAGTTGCAGCTACTGTTATAATTGAAGCAAAGCTTATAGTTATATTTCTCCTCAAGCTTTTTGATGCATCCACAACAAAATACTTGAATGTATTAATCTTCATATTCGTATTTCCCCCTTGCCTCGTCTCTTACTACCTTTCCTTTTTCCATGGCTACAACTCTCTTCTTCATATTGTCAACGATATCTTTGGCGTGAGTTGCCATCAGAACAGTTGTACCGGCCCTATTGATATCATTCAGAGTATTCATGATATCCGCTGCAGTGTCCGGGTCAAGGTTTCCGGTAGGCTCGTCCGCGATAAGAATGGCGGGACTGTTTACAAGAGCCCTGGCCAGAGATACTCTCTGCTGCTCTCCACCGGACAGTTCATGGGGAAATTGTTTGTACTTTGATGAGAGCCCCACCAGTGAAAGCGCTATGGGCACCTTCTTCTTTATGTCCCTGTAGGGAGCCTCAATAACTCTCAAGGCAAAAGCCACATTTTCATATACGCTCATAGTAGGTATCAGACGAAAGTCCTGGAATACCATACCTATCTTTCTTCTGTAAAAAGGAAGTTCCTTCCTTTTAAGTTCATTAACCACCATATCATTAAGCTTAATGGTTCCGGAAGTCGGATCCACTTCTTTAAGCAGCAGCTTTATGAAGGTGGATTTCCCTGCACCGCTTGGACCAACAAGAAAAACAAATTCTCCTTTTTCAATGCTGATATTAATGTTACTCAAGGCATACTGTTTATTGTCATATGTTTTATTAACGTCGATAAATTCTATCATAACTTCAACCCTTTCTACATTTTCATTCACAACACTTTGCCTTTCGCCATATCCATTATACCATAACAGAATATCTTGTATCATTCTATTTTTTTAATTTATCTTAAACTTTTACTGAAAATAATAATAGAATGTTCATATTTACATATACGTAAACCTTTAATTTTTTCGTATCCAATATTATTATTTAACATAAATTGCTATATTCCTGCAGGAATCTTTTATAACTACATCTATTTTTATCGACAAACCCATGAACATAAAAAAAATTCAGCTCCGCTGAATTTCTTCCTTCTTTGTCAATTGTCAATTTCCTATTGTTCCGTCAGGTTCTTGAAGCCCTCTCCCAAAACCTCGTGAGAGTCGTTGACGGCTATGAAAGCCCTGTCATCGACCTCCATTATATACTTTTTAAGTGTTATATATTCCCTTCGACTGAGTATGGTGTAGATTATATCCACTTCGCTGTCCCGGTAGCCGCCCTTGCCGTAAAGCTTGGTATAGCTTCTGTCCAGCACATTGATGATGAATCTGCCAATTTCCTCGTGATGGGTGGTTATTATAATAGTCTGCTTGCATATATTAAAACCGTCTATGGCATAATCTATTATAAATCCGTTAATTATAACGGCGAGCAGGGCATACAACCCCTTGTTTATTCCGAAGGTAAGAGCGCCGAAAACTGTTACGATAAAATCCACAGCAAGGAGCGACTTGCCTATGTCACTGTGGATAAACTTGTTCATTATCTTTGCCAGTATGTCGGTGCCTCCGGTGGAGGCATTTTCATTGAAGACCAGGGCCATGCCTATTCCGGAAGTGAAGGTCCCGAATACCGCTGCCAGCATCAGGTCGTGAGTCAGAGCCATATCACTGGTTATATAGTGTCCGAGAAGCCACAGCATACCGGAAAGCGCCAGACTGGCATATATGGTCTTTGCCCCAAACTTGTTCCCTATGATAATAAAGGCTATTATAAAGAGAATAACGTTCATTATAAGCACCAGCAGCCCGACGGAAAGAGAGGGTATGTAATTGTTGACAACTATTGCTATACCGGTTACTCCACCGGCGGCAAGCTCATTGGGAGCCAGAAAGAACTCAATGCTGAAGGCTACGAGAAATACTCCCACTGTAATCATTATATATCCCTTCAGGGCTTTCATAATATCACCATCAATCATAAAAAATATGTCACCACAATATATGTTTCCGATAATAGCACTATTTTATTTATACAAACGAGGAAATTTGTACTTTATCCTATTCCTGGTTCCTTATCATTTCATGTTCTATTTCATCAGTATGTCCCATGTACCGCTGCCAGCTTTACCATCTTGAAGAAGCCCCTTTAATCTCTGAAACTCCTTGACGGCATTCTGGGTCTCCAGGTCGTATATTCCTGTAATACCGGCATTATAAACCTTCTTCTCCTTAAGCAGATATTGAAGCTTTTTGACGTCTTCTCCCTCCATGCCGGCCTTGAGCAGCCTTGTAAACTGAACATCGCTGTAGTCTTTTGCCTTGGTATTCTGGCTGACCTCTTTTGTTGCTTCAGCTGTATTCTGACTTGTCCCTTTTGTTACATCCGCCGTACTTGTACTTCCTTGATTTTCTGCACCACTTTTACCATTATCCTGCCCTGCTTTAGTATTGCCCGCCTCCTGAGTTGTCTGGGATTTACCTGTGACAGCACTGCCGGAGCCAACATTAGTGCTTTTTTCCTCCTTTGTTATGGAAGCTAAATAACTTTTGTAATTCAAGTAATTGGGACTTCCCTTCAATATGTAAAATACTGCTACGAATATTAATAAAGCTGTATATGCTGCAGCTGCCATAAGCAGCACCCTGTTGTTTTTCATCTGTATTCCTTCCCCTCCCATAATCTCCAGCCAAATATGCATCTATGCATTATCAGCCAAAGTGCCTAATATCATCCACTAATATCATACTATCAATAGCCCGGGCATGCAAATAATTTTCCATAGAATACAACAAAGCTTCGTACATAGAGTACATATAAAAAGGGCCTTCCCACAAATCCCGGGAAACAGCCCTTGTTCTGAAATTATATTTTATGAATTAAGACCAACACTGATAAGTAGTGCTTCATCCACCAGTACCATGTCTTCGTCCTTCATATGTCCTATCTTTTCCTTCAACCGCTTTTTGTCCAAAGTTCTTATCTGCTCCAGCAAAACTACAGAATCC
>JAUZPH010000032.1 GCA_030706065.1 Bacillota bacterium
AGATTAGCCGGATCGCTTCCCGCTGGGTCCGTTGTACTTAGCTTTCCACTTAAATGATTAGTTATGTCACTAAGCAAGCTTGATAAGCTATAAGTTTTGCCACCTTCGCTGGTGAAATTCATAATATTACCGGCGTTCACATTATAGTCAATACTTACTCCTTGTGATATTTCGACGGATAAACTGCTTTTTATCATATTCACCTGGTCATTGCCTAATGTAATTCCGGAAGTTCCAACAACACTGCTTAAATCCGTTGATATGCTTCCGGACGCAGGTTTCTGCATTTTTATATCACCGTCTGTCAATGAAGTAAATTTTATATATGTTTTAGTTTCATTTGTTTCCATACTTGCCTGAAGTTTTCCTTTAAGTTCAGGAACATTATTTATTTGACTATTTATATTATCTACAATATCATTCACAGAACCGCTGCCTGGCAGCGGACTGCTTACATTAACAGTATAGTCCGTTCCATCTAAATTAAAACCTATTGAAGTGCCTGCCCAAAGCGATGAATCGCTAACCTGTACCTTTGTTTCTTTTTTGTTGTATATTAAAGCAGTATTACCTGAACTATCAGTTACTGTACTCGTAGGTTTAGTGGTTCCTCTAGTCCCTCCAAATACATACTTTCCGTCAAAATTAGTATTTAGTATTTGACTTAGTTCTCCGACCTTTTCGTTTATTTCATCCTTAATTGCTGTCTTTTCATCAGGGCCGTAAGCTGCATTACCTGAAGATACCAAAAGCTCTCTCACTCTCTGAAGCACATTCCCAGCCTGGCCCAAAGCTGTATCCGTTGTATCCAGCCAATTTACGGTATCGCTTATATTTTCATTATATTGTTTGTTTGCATTTATATCAGTATTCAGCTGCATAGCCCTGGCAGCCTTGAAGGGGTTATCAGAGGGTTTTCTTATCTCTTTTCCCGAAGACATCTGCTGCTGCAGAGTCTGCATATTCTCCAGATTGTTATTCATATCTCTTAAAAAATTATTTGACAGCATTTTATTCGTAACTCTCACAGTAAATTCACCTCTTTACCTAATTATTTAATGAGTCCGTTTACAATAACATCCAAGAGCTGATCTATGGTAGATATAACCCTTGCATTTGCCTGGTAGGCATGTTGATACTGCACAAGATTTGCCATCTCTTCATCCAGGGATACACCTGAAACACTCTGCTTGCTTTCATTAAAACTGTCCAATAAGGACTGTTGATTTTTTACTATACGCTTTGCTTCCTGAGATTGCACTCCAAGCTTATCCACGGTGTCTTTAAAATAATTATCTATAGTCATGCCGTTTGTATTGTTGGTAAGTGTCATATTATTCGTATCACTGAAGCCACTGCCGCCGGTGCCCAATAAGTCCTTACGGGATTTTAAGCCGACACCTATATCCTGAATCTTTACAAGAGAATCTCTTAAAGCCGCTATGGCTTTTGCCCTTTCTCCGTCTGTTTCTCCATCTACTGTATTATCTTCGGTATAATCATAATTATTATCATGAGTTTTTGTCTTTATTTTCATGACATCTGAAAGTATCTCCTTATTTACAGAGATATTACCTGCTGTAATTTCACTTTCTTTAGTAAAATCATAACCAGTCAATGTTGACTTTGGGTCCTTGTAGGAAGCCGCATCACTGTTCACGAAAAATGGAACCTTATCGGTACTGCTTGAACTTGTAGGATCCGTAACCCCGCTGTGTACTGCATTGACAGTGAAAGCCAGCGCCTTTGCCAGCGCATTTACTTGATCCGTATAGCTGTCAATATCGCTCATAATGGACATATAACCGCTGAGTTCACCGGAAGCAGGTTTATAGGGCGTCAGTTCTGCAGCAGATATGACTGCACCATCCTTAAGCTCATAACCATCTCCCTTTATCGCCGTACCGTCATTGCCTGCCCAAAGTACTCTGCTCTCACCAAGTGCCTTGGCATCGCTATCAGAAAGTCCGGTGACTGTTATTGTGCTCTTATTCTTTTCAGAAGACATATCTCCTAATTTATAGTAAGTGATGGTATACGTATTTGTTGTATTACCAGCGGCATCAGTACCCGAAGTCCCCGCTGCCTTATCTATACTGCTTATATAAGAAAATCTCTTGCTGTCTGAGTTTGGTTCATGCTTTATAATAGCCGAGTCCTTTATTCCTGCATCATCCACAGGCTTTACATCAATACCGTCAAAATCCTTTTTATCGATATTAATACCAAATTTTGAACTTAGCTGGTCCAGCAGCAAGTCCCTTCTATCCATAAGGTCATTAGGTTCATTACCAGCCACTTTTACACCGATAATCTGTTGATTTACTTCATCTATCTGGGACAAAAGACTGTTAACATCGGTAACTGTATTTTTTATTTCAGAATTTGCATTACCTTTTAAACTTTGAAGCTGTGTGTAGGTATGGTTCAATTCATCTGCCAGAGCTGCCGATTGCTGTGCCACTACAGTTCTGGCGTTGGAACTCTGGGGGTCCTTAGATAGCTGCTGCCAGGAGTCAAAGAACTTTCCAATCAGTGTTGAAATACCCGTATCGGAGGGTTCATTGAATATGCTTTCAATGTTTCCCAGATAAGTTTGACGCGCATCATACTTTCCCTGGGTACTCGTTTCCACCCTGACCTGATAATCCAAAAACGTATCCCTTACTCTCTGAATGGCGGATACCTGTGCTCCCGTACCAAGCTGCCCGGGTTCTGCAGCATTATTTAAAGTCGGCATGCCGAAGGGCCTTGTGGTCTCAATGGTAGCCCTCTGCCTAGAATATCCTTCCGTATTGGCATTTGCAATATTATGGGAGGTTACATCTATGGCCTTCTGCTGGACTGACATACCCCTTGTTGCTATATTAAATGTTGAAAATAATCCTGACATTGCTTACACCTCTATCTTTTCATTTTACCGTATGCATTATATGTTTTCACATTTCTGTCAGGGTTTACAATACTCAGCATCCTGTTGCTGAAGCTGAGCCCCTGCTTTATGAGCATATCATTAGTATCCTTTTGGAGTTGAACCTGTGCCAAAAGCTTCTTTATACTTCTATAGCTTATATCAAGCTCCTCATCTCTGAAGGACTGAACCACACTACTCATGGAAGCACCTGCTGCTTCCCTCCGCCTCTCGACCTCAATTTCTGCAACTTCTTTATTTACAAACTGCAACTCTTGAATTATTCCTTCCAAAGCAAAGATGTCATTTTTAAGCAGCATGTCATGCTGCTTTTCTAAAAGTGACAGGAGTTTTTTCAGAGCTTCCGTTTCCCTCAAAATAATGTCCTTTAGTCTTTCAACCTGCATTAGACTTCTCTCCCCTTGATAAGATTAATCATCTTTTGAGCTATCTGCTTTGAATCAACATTATATGTCCCTTTGGAAATTCCGTTCCTTATTTCCTCGACTCTCTTATCCGAAAGCTGAAAGTTGCCATCCAGAGCCAAATCACTGAGGCTTTTTCCCAGCTTTGAAATCTCAATCTTGTCTCCTTCTGTCTTCTTTGTGTCCTTAGCTGCCTCTTTTCTGTTTACGCTGTATATACTTATAACCTTATTAGGTGTAACCCCATTAATTTTCATAACTGCAACCTCCGCATTAGTTCCTTTAGTTATATTATCGAAGAATCTGAAACAAAGTTTATAGTCTTTATGATTTTTTTAACAACACCTTATGAAATGCGCATAATAAATCCTTTAAAAAAATCGCTCAATATAAAAAAGGCATTTGCTGCACTTTTACAAATACATCAAATACCTTCTATAGCTGCGGAAATTTATATTTTAATCTATCGCCTTCGAAAAATCGTTGAAGATTCGATATTTTCTCAAGCGAATACTTTAAGGTTTAAATTTCCGCATCTTTATTTACTCAAGCTTTGAATCCTCTCGGCATTGCTTATGATACTTGTTATCCTTACGCCAAAGTTTTCGTCTACAACGACAACCTCGCCATAGGCTACCCTCTTGCCATTTACCAGTATTTCTACCGGTTCTTCCGCCAGTTTGTCAAGCTCTATGAGTGAACCGGTACCAAAAGCTAAAATATCTCTGATACTTTTCTTTGTTCTTCCAAGCACTACTGAAATCTCCAACGGTACATCCAATATCAAATCAATATTTTTAGGCTGGTTATACGCAGGTGTTGAAACCAAAGGCTGGAATTGGGCTTTCTGCACCTCCACAGGAGGTGCTTTTTCAATGGTTTTCTCTGCAAAAGTGAAACCATCTCTTTGATCCATCCCATAGGAATTACCTGCAGGCTGAGGTTGTGGTTCCTGGTAAACAGGTCTTTCCATAGGCTTGTCAACAGACTTGTTCACCGGGGCAGCAGGAGCCTTTGGGGCTTCCTCCTGGCCCATCATTATCGATACTATCTTCTTTGCAGTACTTACAGGCAGTATCTGCATTATATTGCTGTCCACAAGGTCACCGATGGTAAGTTTAAAGGACACCTTTACTACCTTCTCATCCGGGTCAATTTCTTCTACCAATCCACCAGTAGCCTCTGTCCATATCATAGAGGCCGGAGGTGAAATATTTACTTCTCTGGAAAACATGGTAGCCATGGAAGTGGCGGCGGAGCCTATCATCTGGTTCATTGCTTCCGATACCGCACTTTCCTCAATTTCTGACAGAATTGTAGTTGAGACCCTGCCGTCTCCGCCCATCATCAGATTTGCTATGACAGCAGCATCTGTTATTTTCATGATCAGCAGATTTTTACCGGTTATACCGCTTACATATTTTACTTCAAGAGCTATATTGGGAACTTCAAAATTTCTTTTTATCTCATTCAGAGTTGTGGTGGAAACTACAGGTGTAGTTATATTTACCTGTTGGTTTATTATCTGAGAAAGTGCTGTGGAAGCAGATCCCATGGATATATTTCCAACCTCTCCCAAAAGGTCCTTTTCAATTTCAGTCAGTAATTCTTCTTCAACGGGAGCAGAAAAATTTCCGCCGCCGTTTAATAGTGAATCTATTTCTTCTTGTGAGAGAAACCCATTACTCATACTATTCCACATCCTTATCTATTATATCTAATATCTCAATTCCCATGGACTTATTCACTATTCCGGGGCGAGCGTAATAAACCTGCTGATTTTCAGCCATGACCTTTATTGCACTTGCTGTCTTGTTATCCAGAGGAATGACATCGCCTACAGTCAGTTTCAAGAAATCATCCACGGTAATATGTGTATCACCCAGAACCGCAGTAATATTTACATCGACGATGTTCAATCTCTCCTTCAGCTTTTCCTTTGACTCCTTCAGAAGGGAATCATCAGCCTGCTGGAACCAGTATTGAACAACAAGTTTATCCAATACCTTCTCAATACTTAAATATGGGATACAGATATTAATAAAGGTTGAGTTTCTGCCTATCTCAACGGAAAAAGATATCAGGGCAACAGGTTCATTAGGTGCCAGTGTCTGATTCAGGGCAGGATTTGTCTCGATGCCTTCAATTTCTGTTTCAACTTCTATTATATCTTCCCACGCAAGTCTTAAATTTGATATGAGCCCCTTGTTAACCTGCCTTATTATATTTTTATCGATATCCGTGAACTCTCTAAGCTTGCTTTTCCTGTCGCCATTCCCACCAAGTAAAATATCTATAATCTGGTAGACAAATCCAGGATTTGTCTCAAAAAGTATAGACCCGTTAAGAGGTGGCATTTTGAATACCGTGAGTATAGTCGGGTTTGGTATTGAGTGAATAAACTCCTCATAAGTTATCTGTTCAATGGATTCAATTTTCACCTTTGCATTGGTTCGTACCTGTGCTGTCAGGTAGTTGGAGATTATTCTTGCAAAGTTGTCATGAATTAATTCAAGGGTTCTTAAATGATCCTTTGAGAACTTTTGAGGGCTTCTAAAATCATATACCTTAACCTTTTGCTTTTCTTCTTCTTTAGGAAGTTCATCCGGCTGCAGTTCACCTGATGACAAGGCAGACAAGAGGGCATCTATTTCACTTTGAGACAATACTTCTGCCATATGTTCCCCTCATTTCATAGCTAATTTAATTGTAATTCGTCAATATCTATAAGCGTAACAATCCTGTCTCCTAAATTTATGACAGACTTAACATAAGGTTTACTCTTTTCGTCCTTGACCTTTTCCATTTTGATGTCTTCGATATCCATAACCTCATTGACAATATCTACAACGACTCCTACCTGTTCCTCCTTGATATTGAGAATGATGATATTACTTTTTACACTTTCGCTTTTTTCAATATCCAATAGCAGCTCTAGGTCCAGTAGGGATATGACATTACCCCTTAAATTTATCAGTCCCTTTATATACGGAGGGGCACCTGGAACTTTGGTTATTTCCATTAAATCATTTATTCCCTGAACCTTGGAGGTTTCTATTGCAAATTCCTCGTCATTCAATTTAAAAACTATTATTTGCATACTACTCACCCCGTTTAAAAAGTATTCGCCTATAATCTATCTCATTTTGGTGAATCTTAACCAACTACCTTCTTAATAGCTTCCAGAACTCTGTCAGACTGGAAAGGTTTAACTATAAAATCTCTTGCACCGGCTCTTATTGCATCCATAACCATGGTCTGCTGTCCCATGGCACTGCACATTATTACCTTTGCAGCAGGATCAAAGGCCTTTATCTGTCTGACTGCCTCGATGCCATCCATATCGGGCATGGTGATATCCATTGTAACCACATCCGGCTTCTCCTTCTTATAAATTTCTACTGCTTTTACACCGTTATTTGCTTCTCCGATTACTTCAAAACCGTTCTTCTCCAATATATCTTTTATCATCATCCTCATGAATGCAGCGTCATCTACAATTAAAACTCTAGCCATTTTATATCCTCCTTGTTTTCCTTTTTTACACACAACAATTATTAATTGTTCATCTCTTTGTATTCCTTTTGGATGCGCAGTAATTAATAATTGCTGCGTTCCTCATATTCCTTATTTGTATGTTAATTGATTCCTAATGAATTCAGAATTTTCTCAAGTGAACCAGGCATTGGAACATAATAAAAGTGTCCGCTGATATTTATTGCATCCTGGTTCAGAAATATTGTTTCAATATCCAGAACAAAATCATCAAACTGTCCTGATTCTATGAAAGTTGTTGAAAGTATTGCGCCCAGCATATCATATGTCACGGCGGGCACAGATGGCATTATTACCAGGTTGGTGAATTTTGCAATAGCATTCATATAGGAACCTGAAATTATATTACCTACTTCACACAGCACCGAGTATCCAAGTTCACTAAACTCCTCTTCTCTCATCCCGGTAAGCTGCTGTATCATATTCTTTGCAGTCTCATCATCAAAGATGAATAGAATATTACCGGGAGTATCCCCTAATACCCTTACTACAACACCTACAACCAGCTGTTCGCTTTCATTCCTTGCAAACACCTCATTGAAAGGTATGATATTTACAGCGGGAACTGTCATGTCCACTTTTTTGTTTAAGAGCTGAGAAAGTGCTGTAGCCGCATTTCCGGCTCCAATATTACCGACTTCCGCCAATGCATCCAGTTGAAGGGCACTAAACTCCATATTACTCATTTCATATCCTCCCCAACGAAACCTTGTTACTAAATCAGTGCAGCTGCATCAAGTATCAATGTAACAAGTCCGTCACCTAAAATAGTAGCTCCTATATATTGTTTCAGACTCTGCAGAGTTCTTCCCAAGGGTTTTATTACGATTTCCTGCTGCCCTAAAAGTGAGTCAACCAACAGTCCGGTTGTCTTGTCTCCAACCTTTGCAATTACAACGAACTTGTTCTTGTTATCCTGTCCTTCAAGGTCAAGCTTCTTATTGACTCTCACCAGCGGGATTACATTCCCTCGGTATATTATTACCTCTCTGTTATTTGTCTTCTTAACCATACCTTCTTCAAAATCAATAACTCTGTCGATATATCCCAATGAAATCGCCATTGTTTCAGTACCAACCTTAACAAGCAGAGCTTGAATAATCTGCAGTGTCAGAGGAAGTTTGATTATGAAAGAGGAGCCTTTTCCAACCTCACTGACAACATCAACAGTACCACCAAGTGAAGCAATCTTTGTCTTTACGACATCCATGCCCACCCCTCTTCCGGAAATATCCGTTACCTTTTCACTTGTACTGAAACCCTGGGCAAAAATTAAGTTTTTGATATCACTTTCTGACATACCATCTGTATTAATACCGGTTTTTTCTGCTTTAGCCCTTATCTTCTCAACATTAAGCCCATTTCCGTCATCCTCTACCTTAATGACAGCTTTTGTGCCCTCTTGATAGGCTATAAGCTTTATTGTACCCACAGGATTTTTCCCTTTTCTCACTCTTTCTTCCTTTGTCTCAACACCGTGATCTGCGGCATTTCTTATGAGGTGAATAAGAGGTTCGCCAATTTCGTCAATTACTGTTCTATCAAGTTCTGTATCTGCACCTTTGATGACAAAATCAATTTCCTTGTTCAGTTCAACGGATAAATCCCTTATAAGCCTCGGGAACCTGTTGAATACAATATCCAGAGGCAGCATCCTTATTTTCATCACCAGATCCTGCAAATCCGAGGTAGTTCTGGCTACCCCTTCAAGAGTTTCACTTAACTCCTGGAGCTTGTGACTTGAACTAATCTGCTCAAGTCTTGTCCTATGAATGACCAACTCTGAAACCATATTCATAAATCTGTCCAATCTTTCAAGATCAACTCTAACGGATTGGTGTGTCTTCTTATGGGCTGCGCCATCCTTGTCAACTGATGCAGTATCTTTCTCCGCTGACAGTTTCCTGTTTTCAATCTTTTGTGGTTTAGAATTCTGCGTTTCCGCTTCCTTTACCGCCATGCCATCTGTATTCTTTTTATAAGTGCCTGCCTTTTCAGCCTCAATAGGCAGAACTATTACCTTTTCTACTTCTGATATATTCATTAAGCTATCATATATACTATTTAAATCTCTGGTGGATACATATACCAGCTTTATTTCAAATTCAAAATTTTCATTTTCCAATTCCTCTGTAGATGGAATGGATTTTATTATCTCTCCACTTTCCTCGAGGTTTTTGAATACAAGAAAGGCTCTTGCAGATTTTAACAGAGTAGTCTCACTTAATATAATCTTAATTTCATAGGAATTATATCCCCTGTAATTAGCCTCTCTGATTACATTCAAATCATATTCGTTCAGCTGAATTCTATCAACAATTTCAGAAGTCTCAGCGACATTTACGCTGCTGACTGCAGCTTCTACTTCCTTGATTTCCACTTCTTCATCGAGCTTGTTATGAGCTATGGATTCAAGCTCTTTCATAAGGAAATCTATCTCCATCTCCTGATTAGTGCCTTCCTGAATGTTATTTACCATATTCTCCAAGGTATCCAAACATTCAAAGAGTACTGTAACAACCTTTTGGGTAACCTTTAATTCTCCTTCTCTGAACTTTGAAAGAACATCCTCCATTTTATGTGTCAGTTCTGCCATCTGGCTGAAGCCCATTGTTGCCGCCATGCCCTTGATAGTGTGGGCTACCCTGAAGATCTCATTTAGCTTGTTTACATCTTCCGGAGCCTGTTCAAGTTCCAAAAGCGATTCATTCAAAGTCTGCAGATTATCCATAGATTCCTCTAGGAACATAGCCATATACTGTTGTGTATCCATATAACTTCCTCCTACTTTCACTTTATAACTTCCTATAGATAAAGGTTGAAGCCTTTTCAAATCCATAGTCACGGTAATTATAAATGCTTTCCGTGGCACCTACAAAAAGTAATCCGCCCTTTTTCAGGGAGTTGCTGAATTTTTCGTATATGGTATTCTTTATGTCCTGATTAAAGTATATAACAACATTCCTGCATACAATCAAGTCAAAGTTATTGTCATATTTGTCAAGAATGAGGTCATGCTTCATAAAGGTAACCATTTTTTTTATATTGTCACTTATCAGATATTTATCCCCTTTTTCAGTGAAATAGCGGCTAATATACTCTCTTTTAACATTTTTAATGTCTGGAGCAGTATACTCTCCCCGTTTTGCCTTTTCCAATATGGTTGAATCTATATCCGTGGCGATGATATTGTGCCTCCCATTAGGGGACACTTCATTTAAAATCATTCCCAGAGAATAGGGCTCTGCTCCAATGGAACAGGCCGCACTCCATACTTTCAAGCTTCTATTAAAAGGCAATAATTCTGACACCAACTTTTTTTGTAAGTCATCGAAAATTTCAGGATTTCGAAAAAACTCAGTAACATTTATAGTAATAAAATCTAAAAACCTTTGTCTTTGATTTGCATCCTTTTTTAATAATGCTATATATTCGTCTACTGACGATACTCCTATCCTGGCCATTAGGCTTGTTATCCTTCTGTGAAGCTGATTGGATTTATATGCCGATAGATTAATGCCAAACTCCTTTAATACCCACTGCTCAAAATATATTAAGTCCATCACTACCTCCGTACTACATTGATACTATTCTTATAATCTCTATAGGTACTTCATTCAGCGGCAGCACTTCATCCACCATTCCGGTTTCAAAAGCAGCCTTTGGCATTCCATATATGGTACAGGTGCCTTCATGTTCCGATAACGTAGTCCCGCCATTCCTCTTCACTTCAGCTGTTCCTGCGGCACCGTCCTTGCCCATGCCTGTTAGAACCACACTTAACAGTGAAGACTTATAAACCCCCGCCGCCGAAAAGAACAGTTTATCTACGGCAGGTCTCACTCCCCAGATTGATGGGTCCTGATTCAGCATTATCCTATAATCCCTGCTTATTTCCATATGGAATCCGCCGGGCGCAATATAAACAGTATCCTTCTCGATATCCTGTCCATGTACCGCTTCAACTACTCTTATATCACTATTAGCATTCAGCCTGTCAGCAAAGGCTTTAGTGAAGCCAGCAGGCATATGCTGAACTATAAAAATCGGTACTCCAAGATTTTTCGGCATAGCCGTTATCACTGTATACAATGCTCGAGGCCCTCCGGTAGACGCTCCGATGGCAACAGCTTCGATTCTGTTCCTGGCAGTCCGTCTTCTCGGTGGTTCCGACATTCTTGGTTCAATCTTGTGAATCTGCGCATTTTCCTTTACTTTTTCCTTCAAAGAAATACTTTTATCATAGGCCAGCCTTATTCTTTCAACTAAATTATCTCTTACTTTATCGATGTCCAGGCTTATTTGTCCTGAGGGCTTCGCTATAAAGTCAAAGGCTCCGGCTTCCAGACATTCCATGGTCGAATTAGCAGCGCTTTGAGAGACACTGCTTAAAACTATTACCGGGATATTGATGTTCTTCTTCTTTAGCTCTCTTAACGCCTCTATACCGCCCATTACGGGCATTTCTACATCAAGAGTGATTACATTGGGTTTAATCCTTTCAATCTTTCTCAGAAGATCTTCACCATTCCTGGCTGTCTCCAGCACTTCCATATCCGCTTCAGAATTAATCATATCCGAAATTATCTTTCGCATTAGTGCAGAGTCATCAACAACCAACACCTTTATATGTTTCAAGGTTCTCTCCCCCATCATATTTCTTTTAATGCCAATCCTACTGTTCTTATCTGAACAATTCCGCTCCGGACATCCAAAACTATTGTTCTTCCTCTATTTCCTCCGACATCTTCTGATAAAATGGGGATATTTAATTTTTGAAGTGCTGATTTAACTGCAGCACAATTTCTACTACCTATGTCCATAATCATACTTTTATCGGAAAAGCTGAACATAGAAGCCCCTCCGGCTATTTTTGCCATCATATTCCTCGAGCTCGCTCCCAAACTCCTTAACCTGTTCACAAGATCAGGTATTGCCAAATCTGCAAACTTAAGGGGGTTTGTAATATTGTTAAACTGGGTACTGTCGGGAAGCATTATATGTGCAAGGCCGCCAATTCCGAAGTTTTTGTCATAAAGTGCAATACCAACACAGGAGCCTAGCCCCACAGTTATTAACTTTCCAGGAGAACATGTGACATTCAAATCAGCTATTCCTACCCTAATCTCTTTTATTTCCATAAACCCCACCCTAAAACAAATCTCTCTTTTCTTCCTCCGTTAATATGGCTGAAATATTTAAGAATACAATTATCTTATCTTCAAGCTTGATAAGGCCTTTAATATACCTCTTAGAGATACCTGATACCACTTCTGGAGGAACCTCTACATCGCTTTCCCTTATATCCCTGACTTCAGAGACTAAATCAACAATAATGCCTATCTTGCCCTTATCTTCCTTTGCCACTATTATTTTAGAATCATCACCTGCTGCTGCATTTTTCAATCCAAACCTTCTATAGAGATTCATAATAGGAAGTATATGGCCCTCATGATTAATAACTCCCTCTATAAAAGCAGGTAAATCAGGGAGTTTGGTAGGAATCTGATAACCGATTATCCTTTCAACCTCCATAATATCCGTTGCATAATATTCACCATTTACAGAAAAAATCAAAACTTTAATTTCTTTATCCATGTGTTACCTCCTACAATTTCAATTTATCAACAATGAGTTCTCCTTTGTCATCAATAAAAGCATGAACACCTTTATATGGCTTATCAAAAATGGTTTCCTTGCTGCCCACACGAAGTTTTGTGCTCTGGTAGGCAACATCTATCCATATATGGCCCTTCTCGGCAACTGATAATGTAGTTAAAACTCCTCCGGTGCTGCCAACAATTTTACATCTGATTTCTTTTCCGGCCTGCAGTTCTCCACCTCTTGCAATTCCCTTGTCATAGGTAAAGATAATTGAACCATTAGCTGCAATGGTAGATACATATTCACCTTTGCCGCTTATGCAAATGTCCCCGGAACTTCTTATACAGCTGTCCTGACTATATGCGATATTTACATCTACAGGAATAGCCAGGTTACTGCTTAACTGATTCACCTTATCCTGAGATACGTCAATTAGGCAGTCCAATTCGCTGAAATGTTTTATTCCCAAGGGTGCCATCCCCACCAGCATCTGCCTTATGGATGAAACCACATCGTTAATTTCATCCGGTTCATCATAAACAGAATCCTTAACTATGTTAATGCATGTCTTATTCATGGTTTTGAATTTCGTCTCAAGAAGAACCTTTATTATTTCCCCATCTTCCTTGTTATAACCAAGAAGGTTAAACTTTTTAATTTCAATTATGGTCTCCTCTAGAAGCTTGATACTACTGATGAAATTTTCCAGATCCTTGATCCTTCTCTGAATTATTACGTCCTGTCCACCGGCAGTCACCTTTGACGCCAAAACATTTCCTTTTATCACTATATCCCCTGAGGCGGATATATCGGAGTTTTCCACATCCTTCTCCAGATAAACAGCTCCACCGGCTTCAACCTTCATTCCCTGAGATACCCCACCAAATATCTTGACATCCCCTACAAACCTGATATTTCCTGTTTTCATATCGACATCAGTTGGAACTTCGTAAATCTCATGGACATATAGTATGCTATTTTTCACCGAGGGCCTTCCATCCACTGATGATATGGCAGTGTTCTGATCTTTCAGCCCACAGCCTGACCCTAACTTTAAAATTCTTCTTTTTCCTTCCTTCTTTTTTAAGGTATTGCCGTAAATATCCGTACCGTTCTTTCCTACTTTCCCCTGCACTTTCACAGCAATTATATCGCCTTTTTTAACACAGGGAATTTCATTAAGGTTTCTATAATCAATACTTGCAGCATCCTCTTCTCCCAGCGAATTTGCTGCTCTTTCCGTTTTAAATTTATATTCAATGATATCATCGGTATCGTCCTCTGCAGGAATACCTCTGGCTATAAGTATTTCAACCCTAGGCTTGTCCATTAGTCTTGCTTCTATTCCTTCTATAATTCCAAACTTAATCCCCAGCTTTGAAAGTGCATCCTTAACTTCCCCCACCGTATAGGTTTCCGGGAAAGTTTCTTCCATTACTTCTTTTTTCAAAACCAAGTCACTCATCTCGGACGTTTCCTTAAGCCTGTGCCTCGCCTTAGGCACATATACTATGGACAGATATGCCTCCAGCCCATTCTCTTTAATCTTTATATCCAGTGTTCTTTGCGCTTCTTTCTCTTCCAGCGTATAGCTTATTGTATCTCCCTGAACTACCTTCACTCTGTCCTTTACAACTTCCCCATTTACAGTTAAGATTATTCCTTCTTCAGCAGATAAAGAGGCGGGCTTTCCTTTTTCCTCCGGATCTTTTACAAATATTTTCCCATCATGTACAAAAACCTTACCATCTATTGAAGATGGCTCATTACAGGTTTCCTTAACAGAAATTGTAATTGTCTTCTTGAACAATCCTTTTTTTTCCTCAACAACTTTATACTCCAGATTTTCAGGCTTCAGATTCATATCAGTACAGGCCTTTTGTAAACACTCTTCCAAACTACTGCCCTTAAAAATCCTGCTTCCCATGCAACACGCCTCCACTCAGGATATCTACAACGATTTTATTATTACACTAAGTATATCATAAAAAATCTCCAAACAACAAAAAAATATTACATTTTTTTGTATATTTTCTTATGGATACTTATTTATCGTCATATTTTTAATATCCTTTAATAAAATATACAATTTTATTGCAAAATGTAATATATTTTTTAAACTATTATTAAATTTTATTTTTGCAAATATATTCTGATACCTCTTTGTCATAAAGTTTGATAATTTTTTCAATTATCTCATTGCTGCCGGATGCGAAATGATAATTATTTACAGTGCTTATGGGCAGCACCTTTGGTGAAGTACCGGATATAAACAATCCCTGCAGCGAGGCAATAGAACTGTAATGAAACTTCTCTTCGGCAAAGTCAATACCTGCACCTTTTATGAGGTTTATTATAATATTCCTTGTAACACCGGGAAGTACAGCCTCCACCGGTGATGTTATGACCTTATCCTTCAGAATCATAAAGATATTGGACTTGCTCCCCTCCGTTATATATCCTTCCCTATCTACCAGTATTGCCTCATACGCATCATTTTCCCTAATAAGAGCCTCGACTCTTTCTTTAAAAGCCGAATTTACAACCTTGGCATTGGGGTTTTCTCTTTCCCCATGATAAAGGATAGTATGAACTCCCTTCTTATACAATTCTGCCTCGGGGTAGGAATGCTTAAAAAAGTAAAAATAACTGCTGTCACTTTCCCCATAGTTGAATACTATTTTAACATTACCGTGATTATTGCCTTCTTCATTAATAAGCCTTCTCATATTGTCCCTTATGCTTTCATAATTCATCAGCATTTTGCATTTCACGAGGTCAGCAGAATTGGACATTCTCTCCAGATGCTTCTCTAGAAAAAGCGGTACTCCGTCAATTATTCGGACAACCTCATATATTGATTTGCCCGTTTTTATAACACTATCATCAAAAGCTTCCCTGTCATATACCTTTCCATTCTTTATGAAATACCTGCCATAGCATTCGCTCATATTATGCACCACCTATCTCCATTTCAATATTTTTATATCTTCATATTTTTTCTTGTAATTAATTAAACACGGATTGCCTACAAGCCTTAAAAGAGGTAAATCCGATAAAGAATCGGAAAACATATAGG
>JAUZPH010000320.1 GCA_030706065.1 Bacillota bacterium
ATTACCTCCAGCTGGTCGTAATCCAATTTCAGCCTTTCCTTCAGTGGTTCACTTAAATTAAGTGCTATAATTGTACCGGCAGGTATATTTTTGAATGTATATGTAGCTGTAGTTGTATTGCCTTCGGCTTTGAAATTCTTCTCATAGGGTACCGTCGTTTTAATAATCATATGGTCATAGAAGTTATCAGATGAATCACTTCCGGTAACTGAACCTAACGATAGAATTTCTTTCGGAAATGGCTTGTTCGGGTCTAGGATTTGTGTCAGTACTATGGTTATGTTTCTTTCCTTGGTCGTAATATTATCGGACTGAAAATCCGCATCATTGACCTTAAGCGAATAGGTCCAGGCATCCTTGGCCATTGAAGCAAGCTTATCCTTGCTAAACAGCTGCAAAAGCTTTTCTTCATAATACTTGTCATTCAGTTCCTGAATATTGGTACTCACCGCCAATAACTTTGTATTTACTTCCTTATCCTTTGAATCTATACTCTCCTGCTTCAGCTGTGCATTTGCCTGCAGATTCTTTAAGCTGTCATAGTTGTACATAAGGAATATGGCCAAAGCCACGGTAACTGTGGTAAGTGCAGAAATTATTATCCTGTAACGAAACCTATAATCACCGCCGCGTATTTTTGACTTATGCATTTCAATCTCACCCTTCCCATTCGCTTATTCATTCTGCTCATTACACACTCAACCATATTAGTATTATTTTTCCTGACATAGGACAAAAAAAAGACTTGCTGAAAGCAAATCTGGTAGGTTTCACCACTTACTCCATGTATTCCAGGTGACCACATATAGAATACACTTCCTCGTTCCCATTGTTATTTTACATTTAACTTATATTATATGAAATTGTTTTTCCGAATATTCATGATTAAATTATAATCATTCTTTTTACTTAAGTCAACATATTTTACATTTAATGTATATTTTTAATTTCTACATATTAACCTTTTCTCGTACTGGAATTTGACGTAATACTTGCATTTAGCCTTTCCTTTATAATATACTCGACAGAATTGACATTATTAAATATATCCAAATCCCTTAACTTTGCACACCATGAGCCCTGATGTCGAAAATAATTAAGGTCTTCCGTCGTTTATCTGTTCTATTTACACTCTTGTAAGCCTTTATGAATATATCCATATTGCATAATCTTTGTGTGTTTAGTGCACTACTTTAATATATATATTTCTAAAAGGAGCTGCCCTTAAAATGAGCGATAGACAAAAGCTTTCAAAGGAAACTTTTCATTATATACTTGTAAATCATCCGGATATGCTTAAGATTCTTTTAGATAACATGTTCAACGGAATAGTTATAATTGATGGAAATAGTAGAATATGCTTCTTCAACAGAGCAGCTGCGAATCTGCTTCAACTGGATATGGATACTACTTTGGGCAGAAGCCTTGGTGAAGTTATGGACACTACTGTTCTATCCCGGTATATTGAATCCAAGGAAATGGTACTGAATAAGCCTGTTAAATTAAAACTATTAGATCTGGACGTAAATATTATACCTTTGCCCGATGCCGGGAAGCCAGCAGGCTCCATTTTAGTCTTCGGGAATATAATAAACTACGCTGAGCTGTCTCAAAAGCTTGATGAAGCAAGGGTAAGTGAAGAAATATTGAACACTGTAATTGAAAATGCCTATGATGGGATTGTTATTGTAGATAAGGAAGGCATAATTACCATGATAAGCAAGACTTACACTGAGTTTCTCGGTATAACGAGAGAAGAGGCCATCGGCAGGCCCGTTACCGAGGTTATTGAAAACACCCGCATGCACAAAGTAATGGAAACAGGAACAGCAGAGGTCGCCCAGCTTCAAAAGATAAAGGGCACATATATGATAGCTTCGAGGCTGCCAATAAAAAAAGATGGTGAAGTTATTGGTGCTGTGGGAAAGGTATTGTTCAGAAATCTTAAAGAACTGAATGATCTCACCAGGCAAATCGGCTCAATGGAAAAGGAGCTGGCCACCTATAAATCAAGACTAAAAGAAATAAACAGTGCAAGCTATTCCCTCAATAATATCATAGGAGAAAGCTATTCCATAATAAACTCAAAGCATATTGCCGAAAAGGCTGCAAAGACCAGCTCGAATGTACTGATTTTAGGTGAAAGCGGAACAGGAAAAGAAATCTTCGCCCATGCGATACACTCTGAGAGCAGCAGGCATAAGGGGCCCTTTGTCAAGGTGAACTGTGCAGCCATCCCCAGCGACCTTCTTGAGTCGGAGCTTTTCGGCTATGAATCCGGCGCCTTTACCGGAGCGAAAAAAGAAGGTAAAATCGGTAAGTTCGAAATTGCCAACGAGGGCACGATATTCCTCGATGAAATAGGTGATATGCCCCTCCATATGCAGGTTAAACTGCTTAGAGTCATTCAGGAAAGGGAGGTTGAAAAGGTCGGGGGAACCGCCAGCAGAAAGATTGACATAAGAATAATAGCTGCCACTAACAGAAATTTAAAGAAGATGGTTGAGGAAGGTGAATTCCGTGAAGACCTGTATTACAGGCTCAACGTAGTCACCATTGATATCCCTCCGTTAAGGGATAGAGGAAACGATATAATACTCATAGCCAACCACTTGCTGAAGAAGCTCTCCTACGATTTGGATAAGAGGGTAACAGGAATCTCAAATGAAGCCTCCCAATATCTGAGAGCCTATGAGTGGAAAGGTAATGTACGTGAGCTTGAAAATGTTTTGGAAAGGGCTATAAATATTATGGAGGGCAGTCAAATCATTGGTGCGGATGACCTCCCGAAGGAGCTTACCGGCAGAAAGAACGCTGCTGTTATAAAAAGCCTTCAGGCTACTCTTGACGAAGCTGAAAAAAATGCAATTATCGATGCACTCAAGGCAGCAGAAGGAAACAGAACAAAAGCAGCAAAATTTCTTGCAATCGGGCGTACAAGTCTCTATGAAAAAATGGAGAAATATAAAATCAATATATAGTTGTTCGAATTATCGAACAACTATTTTATTTCCCCCTTTTTATTGTACGGAAATCAGAACATTGTGTAAAGGTTTACTTAAAATCTGTTCCGATTATCGAACATTATTTGTGTCGAATATTAGATTTTTATGACGAACAACAGCCTTCTAACATGGATTCCTCTGTTTTTTCTTCGTTTTAAAAGTTGGCACGGAACTTGCTATTAATATTAGTGTAAACAGTTTCACATCAAAATCAAAAAATGTTCCAATATTATACCTGCATTTGGGGTGTGGTATTAAAAAATATACAAAAGGAGGACAAGAGATGAACAAGGTAATGTCCGTTGAACAGGCAATAGCTTTAATCAAAAGCGGAGACACCGTTGCTGTCGGCGGCTTCATCGGAATTGGACATGCCGAAGCAATAACCAAAAGGCTTCAAGAAGTCTATCTGAAGGAAGGCAGTCCAAACAATCTAACTATTGTCTACGCCGCTGGCCAAGGTGACAGTAAGGAGAGAGGCCTGAACCATCTGGGTCATGAAGGCCTTGTTTCCAAAGTTATTGGAGGACACTGGGGGTTGGCGCCCAAGCTTCAGAAGCTTGCCATAGAAAACAAGATACAGGCCTATAACCTTCCCCAAGGTGTAGTATCCAGCTTGTACAGGGATATAGCGGCAGGAAAACCCGGAACAATTACTCATGTAGGCTTAAAAACCTTCGTAGATCCAAGAATTGAAGGCGGAAAGTTAAATACAGTAACTACCGAAGATATTGTAAAGGTCATCGAAATCGATGGCAAGGAATATCTGCTTTATAAGGCCTTCCCAATAAACGTTTCAATAATCAGAGCAACTTATGCAGATGAAGACGGAAACGCAACACTGGAAAAGGAAGCTGCTACTCTCGATGGGCTTTCAATGGCACAGGCGGCAAAGAACTCCGGAGGCAAAGTAATCCTTCAGGTTGAAAAGGTAGTTGCAAAGGGAACTCTGGATCCAAAGAAAGTAAAGATTCCGGGAATACTCGTAGATGCAATAGTAATTGCTGAAGGCGAAAATCACATGCAGACCTTTGGAGAACAATTTAACCCGGCCTACTGCGGGGATATAAAAATGCCGGTTAATGCTATAAAGAGCCTGCCTATGGACGAAAGAAAGATAATTGCAAGACGTGCGGCCATGGAACTTATACCGAATGCTGTCACCAATCTTGGAATAGGAATGCCGGAAGGTATTTCAATGGTTGCCAATGAAGAAGGTTTAGGACATGCACTAAAACTCACCATCGAGTCAGGTCCTATAGGGGGAGTACCTGCCGGCGGCCTTAGCTTTGGAGCAGCCATAAACCCTGAATGTATAGTTGACCAATCTTCTCAGTTTGACTTCTATGACGGCGGCGGATTGGATGTGGCCTTCCTTGGCCTTGCCCAGTGCGATGCCCGTGGAAATATAAATGTAAGTAAGTTCGGGCCCAAGATAGCAGGCTGCGGCGGTTTCATCAATATAACCCAGAATGCCAAGAAGGTAGTATACTGCGGAACCTTCACTGCAGGAGGCTTAAATGTCAAGATTGTTGACGGAAAGCTTGTAATAGAAAATGAAGGAAAAGCAAAGAAGTTTATAAATCAGGTTGAACAGATAACCTTCAGTGGAGAATATGCACTGGATGTAAAACAGCCGGTTCTGTATATAACGGAAAGAGCTGTGTTCAGATTGACAGAAGCCGGAGTAACTCTGGAAGAGATTGCACCAGGTGTGGACCTTCAGAAGGACATCCTCGACCAGATGGATTTCAAACCGGCTATTTCAGAAAACCTGAAATTGATGGATGAAAAGATTTTTTCAGAAGAACCAATGAATTTAAAAATAGCATAACAAATGTAAAATTTGAAAGGAGATTAAAAAATGATAGGTGTTATTGGTATTGTTCTTTCCCTGATACTA
>JAUZPH010000321.1 GCA_030706065.1 Bacillota bacterium
AGCTTCTTCATGGAATCTTCTATTTCCTTATAGGTCTTATCCTTTGCAGCGGTCCTTGCAACGAACACAAAATCGAACTTCTTCTTAAGCAGGTATTTGTTCAATCTGTAGCTTTCACTGATGAGCCTTTTCACCCTGCTCCTGACAACACTCTTTCCAACCTTCTTACTTACGGAAATTCCAACTCTATTTATATCTTTTCCCTCTATATTATTCTTATAGTTCTTATATATGTACAAAACCAATAAATCTGTAGAAAAAGACTTACCTCTTCTGTAAACAATTCTGAATTCCACGTTTTTCCGCAATCTTTCAATCTTCATCAGAATTCACGTCTCCTTATTTCCGCCAATTGCAGAAAAAGGCCACTAAAGCGGCCCTTATGCTGTCAATCTTTTTCTACCTTTTTGTCTTCTTCTCTTGAGAACATTTCTACCGTTTAAAGTAGCCATTCTCTTTCTGAAGCCGTGCTCTCTCTTTCTCTGCTTCTTTTTTGGCTGATAAGTCATGAACATAGTAACTGCACCCCCTTTAACGCTGGTGTTTATAGAATTATCTACTATCATAAATCAGATAATTATAGTTTTACCTTATAATTATATCCATTGACTATATATCTGTCAAGAACGGAGATATTGTTGATAATATGAATAATTTATCTACTTTTTGTGGATAACTTCTTGAATACATTTTCCCGTTTTGATATTATTAAGATACCACTGTGAATAATTTTTCAATTATTGGAGTTATCCACACCTGTTGATAACTTTGTGTATAACTTGTTCAATATATCTTGATTACTATGTTTTCATATTCTAGTTTTGACTTATTTCCGAGTATTATTCACAATTGAACAATGTTATTATCTTTTTAAGGACACCTGTTGATAATAAGTTTCATGAACAAAATTATTAACATGTGTATATTTTTTACTACAAATGTCAACAAATTAAAACAAGTAATGATATTTGTGGATAAACTTGTTTATATTATTTTTTTAGACTGGAGGATAAAAAATGAGCGCCCAATTATATGAGTTATGGGAAAAAACATTGAACATAATCAAAGGCGAGCTTACAGAAGTAAGTTTTAATACATGGATCAAGAGTGCAATTCCTCTATCTATATCCGAGGATACTATCAAATTGGGGGTTCCGAACGACTTTACAAAAGAGATTCTGGATACTCGCTACAAGGATTTATTGATCAATGCCATAAAGCTCATTTCAACAAAGCGTTACAATATAGATTTTTCTATTATATCTGAAGAAACTGCTACCGTTGAAAAGACTAAAGAAGAAAATAAAAAAAATGTACAGGTATCCGATGAGATGACTGCTACATTGAACCCTAAATACACCTTTGATTCCTTCGTTATAGGCAACAGCAACAGGTTTGCCCATGCAGCCTCCCTGGCCGTTGCGGAATCACCGGCCAAAGCCTACAACCCCCTATTTATATACGGAGGAGTCGGGCTTGGAAAGACTCATCTTATGCACGCTATTGGCCACTATATTTTAAAGGCCAATTCAAGGGCAAAGGTAGTATACGTTTCCTCTGAAAAGTTCACCAACGAACTTATCAATTCCATCAAAGACGATAAAAATGTAGAGTTCAGAAACAAATATAGAAATGTAGACGTCCTTCTTATAGACGATATCCAGTTTATCGCAGGAAAAGAGCGTACACAGGAGGAATTCTTCCATACCTTTAACGCACTTCACGAGGCAAATAAACAGATTATCCTGTCCAGTGACCGTCCGCCGAAAGAAATCCCTACATTAGAAGACAGGCTGCGTTCAAGGTTCGAATGGGGACTTATCGCAGACATTCAGCCGCCGGACTTTGAGACTAGGATTGCTATATTAAAGAAAAAGGCTGATGTAGAAAAGCTGAATATTCCCAATGAGGTCATGGTCTATATCGCTTCCCAGATAAAATCAAACATCAGAGAGCTGGAGGGAGCCCTCATCAGGATAGTTGCCTATTCCTCTCTTACAAATAAAGAGGTAAGTGTAGATCTGGCCACAGAGGCACTGAAGGACATAATATCAAATAAGCAGTCAAAACATATCACCATCGATTTAATACAGGATGCAGTAGCAAGCTATTATAATATGAAGGTAGATGAATTTAAATCCCAGCGCAGAACGAGAAATGTTACCTTCCCGAGACAGATTGCCATGTATCTCTGTAGAAAGCTCACGGATATGTCCCTTCCTAAGATAGGCGAAGAGTTCGGCGGAAGAGACCATACTACAGTTATACACGCATATGAAAAGATTTCCGAGGCACTTCAAACCGATGAATCCCTTCAACATGCCGTAAATGACCTCACTAAGAAGATAACCCAAAAATAATCAACAGTTGTAAATAATTATTTATAACTGATTGTGGATAAAAGAATGAGGGTATAATTTGAAATAATAATGTGGATAAGTTGAATATTTATGATGTTTCTTATCCACAATTATTTTTGTTCTTTTCTTGTGGATTTTAAAGGGCTGAAGGCACTTATCCACAAACCCACAGCCCCTACTACTGTTACTACTAAAAATTTTATATTACCTAACCTGTATTTACGCTTTTTACAGTGTGTATAAATATATTAACAAAACAATTTGAGGAGGTAGTTTATCATGAAGTTTATATGTCAAAAAAATGTTCTTCAGGAGGCCATATCGATAGCTCAAAAGGCTGTAACAGGAAAATCAACAATGAATATCCTTGAAGGACTTCTTATAAAAGCAATAGATAACAAGATCACTATTATCGGATCGGATACAGATCTGAGCATAGAAACAAAATGTGAAGCAGAAGTATTGGAATTCGGAGCTATAGTTGTAGAGGCAAGGCTCTTTGGGGAGATAGTAAGAAGACTGCCTAATGATGACATAGAAATAGCAACCCTTGAAAACAACACCCTTCATATATCATGTCAAAAATCAAACTTCACTCTGGTACATATGGGCGCAGAGGACTATCCGACTCTGCCGCAGATAAATGAAAACATGGTATTCAATATCCCTCAGGGAATACTGAAAAATATGATTAAAGGTACTAGTTTTGCCATAGCCCAGGACGAAACAAGGCCGATTTTAACCGGCGTATTGTTTGAAGTAAAAGACAGCAAACTAAATATGGTGGCACTGGACGGTTACAGGTTGGCTCTCAGGAGGGAATTTCTGGAGACAAGTAATACAATCAGTGCGGTAATTCCGGGAAAAACCCTGAATGAAATATCAAAGATTCTTGAGGATAAGCAGGATATAACAAATATCACCTTTACTACAAACCACATACTCTTTAACCTGGGTAATACAAAGGTGATCTCCAGGCTGCTGGAAGGAGAATTTATAAAGTATGGTTCCATAATACCGGAGGAATTCAACGTTAAGATAACAGGCAAGCGTTCAGAAATGCTAAATTGTATTGAAAGAGCATCCCTTATGGCCAAGGAAGGTAACACAAATTTGATAAGATTGAATATTGAGGAAGACAACCTAATAATAACCTCCAATTCTCAATTGGGAAAGGTTAAGGAGGAGATGTCGATAATTCTGCAAGGACAGCCTCTTCAAATTGCATTTAATTCAAAGTATCTCATAGATATGCTGAAGATAATGGAAGAGGAAGAAATTGTAATGGAATTTACCAGCAGTGTAAGCCCTTGCGTAGTAAGGAATAAAGATGTAAATGACTGCATATATCTGGTGCTTCCTGTAAGATTGTTAAATAATTAATAAGGAGGGGAGGGGCCTTAGCTTTTTGCAGGCCCTTGCTTATGAAGGAAATCAAAATAAATACGGAATTTATAAAACTGGATTCTTTTTTAAAGTGGTGCGGAGAATTTTCCCAGGGCTCCGATGCAAAGATGTTCATCCTTGACGGCCTGATTAAAGTCAACGGAGAGGTTGAATTGAGAAGGGGAAGAAAGCTCAGGCCTGGAGATGTAGTGGAATTCGAAAAGGAAAGCTACAAGATAATTTGAGATTAAAATCACAATATGTGATATAATATACTTATTGGCTTTATTAATATAGATATCCAAAAGAACTAAAAATTTTATAACTGGCCGGGAGGAAGGTGAAGCTTCCGTGTTTTCGGGAGTTAAATTTCAGTTTCCGTGAAGGGTAGCTGTATATATCCAGCTTGAAAAGGTGTTCTGAATGTATGCAAAGTATATACAACTGGTTAATTATAGAAATTACAAGGAGCTCTTTATAGAGTTAAACAAGAATTTGAATGTTTTTATCGGGAACAACGCCCAGGGCAAGACCAATATACTGGAGAGTATATATTATTGCGGGTTTGGAAAATCACATAGAACAAGCAAGGATAAGGAGCTGATTCGGTGGAATGAGGAAGAGGCTTATATTAAGCTGTATGTGGCCAGAGAAAGACTTGATAAAAAAATCGAGATAAAGATTTTGAAAGAGGGAAAAAAGGCCATAAATATAAATTCCATAAAGATAAATAAAATATCCGAGCTTATGGGCAGCTGTAATGTGGTGATGTTCTCCCCAGAGGATTTAAAGATTGTCAAGGAATCTCCGGGACACCGTAGAAGGTTTCTTGACATGGAGCTGTGTCAGCTGGATGGAAAGTATTATTATAACCTTGTACAGTACAACAAGGTACTGGCGGAAAGAAACTCTGTTTTAAAAAACAGGAATATAGATAAGTCTATTCTGGACATTTATGACATTCAGCTTTCCGCCTTCGGTGAATATATAATCAAAAAAAGAATCGGGTACATTAAGAAGCTCAACAATTACGGCAAGGAAATTCACAGGGAGATAACTTCGCAGAAGGAAGAAATCGAATTTGACTACCTCACTCAGGTAAAGGACTTCGAAAATATCAGGGATGAAATGCTGAATCTCCTTACGAA
>JAUZPH010000322.1 GCA_030706065.1 Bacillota bacterium
AGAAGTGCGCCTCTCGAAATATGTGATCTATCAGCAGTGGATAATTGGTTGTGAAGGTCCTTCACATTAAAACATCCTGGAGTAAACTTACCTTAAATCGGGCAATTTCATTTGCTGCTCTTATGGCCTTATCATTCAGAAATGCTACCTGCCTTGTAAAAGTTGTAACTTCCGGTCCCATAGTAGCGCCCTGCAGCGATAAGTCCATCCTTGTGATATTGCTGTCAATCTGAATGGCAGTATAAAATTCAGTTTCCCTTTCTGCAGACATAGTCAGATCCGTAACAATCTCGCCTGAGGCTATTACTCTTTGATCTATTACACCATTTGACAACCTAATAGTTTCTACGAGTAAATCACTAAATATCCTTTTATGATTATCCACTTGCTGAGCCAAGGGATGATCCCTATCTGTAAAGCCTGCTTCCAAGAAAATGGAGTGTTCCTTGGCTATCCTCATGAAAAACAAATTAAGTTCAAGGGATTGTCTTACAAACTCCTTATCAGATAACATTGTATCTTCTTCTAGAATTACTTCCCAACAAATAATATGCTTACCTTTTTATCTTTATCCTTCAGTATTGATGTCTGCAGCAATATCTTGCTTATAGCTCTATTCTTCCTTTCCTGTGCATCCTGCAGAAATGGTTTTGGTGATGTAATGTAATAGTTCTTGTTCATTTCAGGAGGGTGTCCCCTCCTTTTTTCATTGAGATGAATTGCGATATTTGTACCCTGTCAGCCACTAAAAGAATATTATGTAACATATAGCTGCGTGAGTTTACAAATTAATTTATCACCTCCGAAAAATCGTCCTCTTCGATATTTCTCCGGTGAAGATGTTAAGGGTTAAACTCACACATCTTTACTAGAGGAGGAGGAATTGAAATGCCATATCATACCCATGATTATAATGGAGAAACTTCTTTCGATTTTGGCCATTCACATGGCTACAGCGGCAAAACCAGTGCAGCGGAAAGCGGAGTACCACACGTTCATTATATAGAAGGTTATACTACAAGAGATGATGGTCACCGCCACTACTATCGAATCCAGACCAGTATAAATTACCCCAGTCCTAACGGAGGACATTTCCACTATATCAATGGTCAAACGGATGCAGCAAATCAGCATGTCCATATGATGCAGACCGCTACCAGTATTGAATAATACTTTATGAAATGTTATGGTAAACTATAAAGAGGCCATGAACCAATATATGGAACATGACCTCTTCATATTACAAGGTTTTCTTATAGGTTTCCAGTAATCTTAAATAATGATTTGCTTCTCTAAGTGTGTGGTCAGCCAGCAGCGGCACTATTATTGACCTTATTTGACAATTAAGCAGTCCTGAAGTGCCCTGCGCCTTAAAGTTTCTAATGCCAATGGTAGCCCTCAGGTCATCTTCGGTGATATTGAAGATATTATCATTTAAAGTTATGGATTGTGCCGTCAATACATCAAATTCCTTTCCGAAATTGTCTGCAGTCCTGAATAATGCCTCCTCTGTTGGATCCAAAAGTCCTCTTATGAATTTTGCATGTTCTGCCATTATCCTGTTCCAGAATCTCTGCTGTTCAATCGCCTCCCTGGCAATATCAAGCTGAATCCCGTGCTGCAGCCTATACAGCATTCTGTGGTACAAACGTGACTCTCTTCTAATATGATCAATAAGCAGCGGATAGTTAAACGTAAATAAATTGCAGCTGAGCATACCGTTTAAAATATTGTTCATATAATTAATTAATGAGCTGACTGCCGGCAGAATTCTGCTGTTCAAATCCCGTACTGCAAACTCCAATCCTTCGGGATATGCTTGTCCATGATTTGGTGCTATATGAGCCTCCGCTGCCGTAACATCCGGATTCAACGCGACACCGGTATAGAAGGTAGTTGCTTTTTCCGCTGATATTGTAAAAGGGCTGACCAATTCTCCGGAATGCTTTACAAGCGGGCTGATAGCCCCGTTAGATAGTGCAATGGTTTCTGTCAGCAAACCTGTAAATAATTCTCTTAAGTTATCACCCCTCTGTGCAAGGCCTGAATCTTTTGGAGTAAATCCAGCTTCAAGGAAAAATGAGTGCTCTTTCATTATCCTTAAGAAAAATAAGTTTAACTCTAGAGACTGTCGGATGAAGTCATCTACAAACAACATATAATCCACCTCTTTAGTTGAATAATTCTATTAGAAGGTAAATGCTGTTTACTATTGTCTTATTGTTACATTGTAGTAATATTATATGTTATAATGTTACCGTTCGTGACACTTTACGCTCATTTTTGAGTACTGATGCTCATTTTTACTCTTGAATAAGGTGTTAGTTCTTATCAACTTTGCTTTTACTTCATAAAGACTACAATATCTGTAAACAAAAACTCCTTCGATTCATATAATGTACTATACACGCTCACCGCCCTTTTTAACATTATATGATGAAAGGAGTAAGAAATGCATGGAAAAAATATATAATGAACGCAGCAAATGGACCGGTTATATCAAAAATAATACTATATACGACAGACAGCATAATGTGATGGGTTATATGGCAGAACCAATGATTATGGACAGCTACGGAAGAACAGTGGGCTATATGGCTAATGGAGGCATATATTCTTCTAATGGTATGCAGATTGGTTCCTATGACGACCCGCCGGGAGATCCCCCGTTCGGTTTTCGCCGTAGATTTTTCTTTCCATTTTTCCCATTCTTCTTCCCATTCTTCTTCCCATTTTTTCCGTTTTTCTAAAGTAATTTAATTGGAATATACTCTTTCCAAAAGTTATGGCCCTGGTTTATCAATGGACCAGGGTTTTGTTTTATAAAATTCTTTTATTAATTTAATTGACACAGTCCAAAATCAGTAATATAATGACATTGAGAATCATTATCACTTAAAGGGAGTGTTTATATGCTGTCAAGTTTACTATTATCCTTTAGAGAAGGCCTTGAGGCTGTACTGGTAGTTGGTATTATACTTACATATCTGGCTCAGATGAACAAACAAAAACTCTCCAAGTTTGTTTATGTTGGTGTTGTAGCCGGACTTTTAATAAGTGTCATAGGAGGCTTTATAAGCTTTAATGAAGCAAAGGAACTTAAAGAAGAAGGCGAAGAAATTTTTGAAGCTATTATGATGTTGGTGGCTTCAGGCCTTATAGCGTACTTCGTAGTTTGGATGTCAAACCAAAACAGAAACATATCTTCAAGTATAAAGAGCAGCGTTGACCAAAGTACTACGGGTGTTGGCTTGTTCGTACTTACATTCTTGTCAGTTTTTAGAGAAGGCATAGAACTTATAGCCTTTATCCTGACAAAGGTAAGCCAAAATGCTGCTGACGTTGCTGCCGGCACGGCCATTGGAATCATTCTGGCTGTTGCAGCAGGAATTCTCTTATTCAAGACATCGGTTAAATTCAATTTAAAGATTGTTTTCAAGATTTTAGGTCTTATCCTTATCTTTATCGGAGCAGATCTATTTGGAGAGGCCCTGGTAAAGTTCATCCCCTCCGGTGGTGAAGCTTTAGAAGAAATTGGTTCCATCCTCTTTGGAGGCGTATCTCTATTATATTTCCTTAAGGATGATCTGCGAAAGTTCCTTAAAAAGTAATATATATAGCTATTCTCAAGATGTAATATATCTCAATGATTCTATTTTCTGCAGCAGCATTTCTTATGCCGAAAAAACTAACCTGGAATGAACTATATGCTACAAACTTGTTTGTATATGGCTTTATAGCATTGACAGGCATGACTTTTAACCTTAAATACGATTTGTACGGATATTTTGCAAAAGGAGTACAATGGATGGGACTATTAGAGCAACTTGTTATCCCAACGGCTGCAAACACAATAATACTTAATATTACTTTATTGATTTTAAATTTGAAGCTCGTTAGATGGAAACAAAATGAAGTTCCTAAAAGATATACAGGCAATAAAGAAAAATAGGACTCCCGGATGTAAATCAATACTCCGGGAGTCTCTTCTATTAGACACTATTGCCAGGCAGCTTACTGCACTATAAATTTTTCCGTACCTTCGACCATATGACTTGAAGTTTTACTCAACTGTTCCGACAGATTGGATAAATCCAATATCGTAGCGGATTGCTCCTCAGCTGCTCTAGAAACCTCACAGGTTGATCCTGCTATCTCTTCAGACATTTCAGAAATAGCTTTGACATTATCCAGGATATCATCCTTTGCAGACATAGTACTGTCAAGGACTGCAGCTACTTCATTTATATGAGGTATTATAGCATTTATCTGATTTACAATATCATCGAACACGGAAATAGTATCATTTATGCTGTTGGTCTGAATTTCAACCATATTCACAGCATCTGTAGTACTGTTCTCAGCAACACTTGTATTTCGTGATATTTCTGTAATAAGCTTTGAAATATCCTGTGAAGCCTGAAGAGTTTGATCCGCAAGCTTCCTGACTTCCCCTGCAACCACCACAAATCCGCTTCCGGCCTCCCCTGCCCTGGCGGCTTCTATGGAAGCATTAAGAGAAAGTAGATTTGTCTGTTTTGCTACAGAGTTAATAGTTTCGGTTATAAGATGAATCTGTCCAACTGAGCTGGAAAGTTGCTCAATCTTAGCTTTAACACTTTCAAAGCATTTTTGTACTTCCTTCATAGTGTTATTAAGTTCCACAATTTTCTCAGTTCCTTTATCGGCAACCTGTTTTATTACCTGACTGCTCTCCTCGATATCCTTCATGCTCAGGTTTATATTTTCAAGATTATAAGAGAACATATCAACAGACTTTGAAGCATCAGCCAGCCTTCCAGCCTGAAGATTAGTTCTTTCAGCGGTCTCATTAACTGATTGGGAAATTTCCTCGCCGGCACCGGATATATCTGAT
>JAUZPH010000323.1 GCA_030706065.1 Bacillota bacterium
ATGTTTTTTCGATTTTCTAAGGTTGAGGAAGCAGGTTTGATGTTTAAATTAAGTTTGTGTGGAAATTGGATCACGGTAATGTGATTTGATAGGCAGCGTGGATAAGCTGATTGATGAATTGGCAAAGGGTAAATCCATGGATAAAATACTTCGAGAGAAATGATGATAACTTTGATATTGCTCTCCCCACTTTTATTATAACACAAGGAAAGTGGAAAATATAGCCTTGTAATAGTTGACATATGCAAGTATACTCATATAGTAATTCAACCCTGGTTATAGAATATAAACACAAAGATTGAATTTGAAGAAGCATTAATACCTGTATCTAAATGTGATTTCATTAATTTGGAGGTAAGATAGATGAATATAAAATTTGATCCCAATAACATTGTTATTAAACTCTGTATGATGGGGATGAGTTTAGACGCTAGTGGGACCGTAGAAGAAGCAAGCACGATGTTTCATAAAGCATGGAATGAAGCAACAGATGACTATGAAAAATTTATTGCAGCTTATCATTTAGCTCGTCAACAAAAGAATATTACAGACAAATTGAAATGGATGGAAACGTCTTTACAGTGTGCACTAAATATAAATGATGATAATGTAAAGAGTGCATACTCAACGTTATATGTAAACATTGCCAAATGCTATGAGGAGTTGCGTGACTCTGATAATGCAAAAAGAAATTATGAATTATCTGAATTATATAAAGGTGCGCCTTCTGATAAAGGACCGTTTTATCATGGGACTAAGGCAGATTTAAAGGTTGGTGATTTACTGACACCGGGTGGAATTTCAAATTACAAGCCTGAGCTTAAAATGAATCACATTTATTTCACAGCTAATGCCAATGGTGCAGGACTTGCAGCAGCATTAGCAAAAGGAGAAGGAAGAGAACGCGTTTATATAATAGAACCAACTGGTGATTTTGAAAACGATCCTAATGTTACTGATAAAAAATTCCCAGGTAACTTAACACGTTCTTATCGCTCAAAAGAACCTTTAAGAATTATTGGTGAAGAAACAGAGTGGACGAAACTGACAACTACGGAACTAAGCAAATGGCGCGGAGATTTAGCCAAAAGCAAGGGTGAAATTATAAACTGAACCTATTCTAAACAGTCCCTTTTATCGTATCAAATTGCTTTAAAAAGTCCATTATCTCTTTCAGTGGTTTTTGTTGTCCATCAAGTAACCATTTTCGCCAAACCGCGTAAACACCGGCTGACATGAAAGTTGTCAAGTATCCATCGCTATCTGCGGCATAAAATTTCTTTATTTCTTCTATAAAAATCCGCTGAATAATTGGCTCAAATCCACGGTCAACAGATGAGAGTAAATCATCACCGAATGCGTTAAAAAATCCTAACTGACTATCAAATTTGGCACAGACTTGTGAATTTTTACGAATCACGTCAAAGACAGCCTCAATTTTGGGCTGGTAATACTCATACAAAATCTGTTCAAGTCCGTCAAAATTGCGGTAAAAAGCCATACGGCTTACCCCTGCTCGTTTACAAACCTGAGAAACTGTCAGCGTTGACAATTTTTCTTTTGTCAACATTTGCAGCATCGCTGTTGTGATAAAATCTTTCGTATCTTTTTTGATGGCTTGTGCATGATTAGTTGCTGCCATTACAATACCTCCTTCACTGTCACGGATGATGGTTTCTGAATTGATTCCGACCTGATGATAGTATATACTAATGGCACAGAGGTTACAAGTGAAACCTTAGTTGAAGGGGGAAATTATGATGGAAAAAGAATTGGTCTTAGTAACAGGCGGAAGCGGTTTCATCGCTGTACACATAATTTTGAAACTTTTGAATCAAGGATATCGCGTTCGGGCAACGCTTCGCACATTATCACGACAGGACGAGGTCAAATCAATGCTCGCTCAAGGAGGTGCAACTGATTTTGTAAATCTTGAGTTCATCCAGACAGATTTGACAAGTTATAGGAACTGGATGGAAGCCGCAACCGGTGCCACTTACGTAATTCATGTAGCATCGCCAACACCAGCCACCCGTCCGGACGATGGGGATGCAATGGTGAAAATGGCTGTTAATGGCACATTGCGCGTGATGAAGGCGGCAAAAGCTGCTGGCGTTAAACGTGTAGTCCTGACTTCTGCTTCCGGGGCAGTGCTTGCAGGTCATATATCTCACCCTGAGCTTTTTACAGAGGAAGATTGGACGAACTTGTCGGCAGATATTGATGCGTATCAACGTTCAAAAACCATGGCAGAACAGGCGGCTTGGGAGTTTGCCAAGAAAGAGAATATGGAACTTTCGGCTGTCAATCCGGTGGCGGTGATGGGGCCTGTACTGGGCCAGGATTTTTCGCACTCCAACCAGATTATTCGTGCTATGTTGAATGGCAAAATGCCATTCCTCTTAAAAATTGGCTTTGATTACGTTGATGTGCGAGATGTGGCAGACTTACATTTGCTGGCTATGACACGTTCAGAAGCCGTAGGAGAGCGATTTCTTGCTACGACAGGCGAAAATTTGACATATAAAGAAGAGGCGAAAATTTTGCAGAAATCCTTAGGCAGCACAGCGAAAAAGGTATCCATGAAAGAAATACCAAATTTTCTCGTGAAATTTCTGGCACTTTTTATCAAAGACTTACGTATGCCAGCGACGTTCTTAGGCCAAAACACCGCCTGCAGTAATGCAAAAGCAAAAAAATTGCTTGGCTGGCAGCCAGGATCAGCAGAAGAAGCAATCATAGCAACGGCGAAAAGCATGGTTGAGCTCGGATTGATTGATAAATAGATAGAACCCAAAAAGTCTATTACATTCTGCCCGTTCGAGCCACGGTGAGTGTGCAGCAAGGAAGTGACTTCCAGTCACTTCCTAACACCTAAACACCTCTATTCTTCCAGTATCATGACAAATCCGGCATTGCCATCAACTCTTATCCTCTGACCTGTCTTGATTTTCTTTGTAGCATCAGTAATGCCCACTACTGCCGGTATTCCGTATTCTCTGGCAACTACAGTACCGTGAGTAAGCAAGCCTCCAACTTCCATAACAAGGCCGGCTGCATTTATAAACAGTGGTGTCCATCCCGGATCTGTAAAAGGTGCTACCAGAATTTCACCCTTATTTATAGAAGCCTTTGAAGGGTCAGTGATTACCCTTGCTATACCTTCGATCACACCTGAAGAAACCGGCATGCCCGGTAAAGCGCCCTCAGGAAGGTTATCCCTCTTGTAGCCTGCCTTTATTTCTTCCCCATCACTGGTGAGAATGCGAGGAGGAGTCAGCTTATTAAAGTGCTCATATTCCTCTTTTCTATTCTTCACTAACTCTATGAGGCTGTCATTATTTTGCACTGCCTTATGAAGTTCCCAGAAGCTTACATAGAATATATCCTTCATGTCTAAAAGATGGCCTTTTTCAACCAGCAGCTTTGCTTCTTCCAAAAGGGCTTTCTTGTATATAAGAATGCACTTCATAATTAGATATTTAGGATGCTCTCTAACAGGCATATAGTTTCTTAGCACCCTTATCATGCGTTTTACTATTTTGCCTTTTATTTTTCCATGCCTTGCTTCTACTTCTTTAATCAGTTCCACTGAAGCTTTCTTGGCTCTTTCAATAGTTTCCTTATACTCTTTTCTGTGGATGCCTTCCTCGGAGGTGTTAACTATGGCCATAATTGCCTTTGCCAGAGGTTCAGGATTCTCTATCCATCTTTCCTTGGCCATGTCTATTTCCCCGGCGGCTCTCATGTCGTATATATCCATAAAGGCCTTGTATTTCTTCTTAAATTCACTATCCTTTTGTTTGTTTATTCTATCATTTAAAGTGCTGTAATCCTCATTTGTAAATTCTCTTATTAAATCAGGTGATTTTCTGACCATATCAGCCAGGTCACCAACAAGAAGGCCCATTTCTGTGGTTATATTGCCTTCAAGGCCTTTAACAATAATATCTGCATACTTCCGCGTTCCAAGAAGCTTTTCTTCCAGGGCCTGAAGAGCTTTGAAACTAACCATTGCAGGCGCCATTACCGGAAGCAATTCCTGAAAGTCCAGTGAGCGGCCTGCAGCCTTATATATAGCCTCAAGTCTTCCAATTCCCGGCTTTGAATTATTGATGACTTCAGAAATATTCTTTACTTGGTTATTTACATAGCTGTTCACAAATTCCACAGTACCCTCAGGTTTTTTGAAGGTAATATTTTTTATGGTCCCGAAAGCTATGGGCATAAAGAACTTTCTAAGTGCTTTTCCTGCATTTTTATTTCTCTTAATTCTTTCTTCAAAATCCGGCCTGTTTATAAGTTCAACTAAAGCCGCCGCTGCCAGTGCATCTGCATTTGGCATAAAGGAAGCCAGCATGTGCCTTGGTTTTTTATATTGTAAAATTTCGCTTATATCAAGATATATTCTGCCTGCTGCAGACTTTGTTACCTTATATTCCTCAGTACTTCTTGCTCCCTGATCAAAAGGAAATATCATTCTGAGTATGTCTATTCCAAGTGGTGAAATAGGGTCTGTCATAACCTGAAAATGGTTAAAGGAAACATAGGCATGGAGAGCCTCGTCCTTTGGAAAAGGATACGGCATAGGGAATAAGGAGGTAATGGCACGGCTTTGAACTATATAAAGCTTGTCATCTTCAAGACACCACTCAATATCCTGTGGACAGCCATAGTGCTTTTCTATTGACATGCCCAATTCCGCAAGGCTTTTTATCTGTGAATCCTGAAGCACCTGGCTTGCTGCTTTCTCCGCTGTTATCTCAACTTTTTTTGTGCCGCCGCCTTCAACGGGCATTATAGCAAGTTTTTTCTCGGCAATTGTTTTATTTTCTATCTCTTTGCTGCTTTTATTATATTTATATATGTCAGG
>JAUZPH010000324.1 GCA_030706065.1 Bacillota bacterium
CGATAGGCACCACGATGAGATGATTGTATTTTACATCCAGATTCAAGCTTCTAATCTCTCCCTCTGTTGCCCTAAGACTTGCTGCCACCCTTTCATAATGCCTCTTTATATAGACCATTGCAAAAACTATAAGCGGAATCAATATTACTACAATCCAGGCTCCCTCTTCAAACTTCTCGGAAGCGATGATAATAGTAGTTATAATTGTAATAACAGCCCCGAACCCATTTATTACAGCCCTCTTTTTCCAGCCTTCATCTTTGCTGTTTTTCCAGTGAATGACCATACCTGTCTGAGCCAGGGTGAAGGAAAGAAAAACGCCTACTGAATACAGCGGAATAAGGTTGTGGGTCTCTCCGCCAAATATAATTACAAGTACACATGCAACAAAGGATAAGGTCATTATTCCTATGGAAAAGCTCAGCCTCTTACCTCTGATTGTAAACTGCCTCGGTGCAAAGCCGTCCTTTGAAACTATATACATCAGCATCGGGAAACCAGTAAATGCCGTATTACATGCCATAAGAAGTATTACAGCAGTAGTGAACTGTATAAGATAGAACATAAAGGTTTTACCGAAGACTCCGCCTGCTATCTGTGCTATTACCGTAATATCAGGGTTGGGAATTGCATGATAGAATTTTGCCAAAATGGAGGTTCCGCCAAATATGAATAATATCAAAGTTGATAATGAAATCATCACAATCTTGGCATTTCTCTGACCGGGCTCCTTAAAATTCGGTACCGAGTTGCTCACTGCCTCTAATCCGGTTAGAGCGGAGCATCCTGAAGAGAAGGCTCTCAGAATTAGAAACAATCCTAATTCGCCGGAGTTCTTGAGCTGCTCTGTAACCATAGGCGTCGGTGCACCGTAAATAGAGAATTTAATTGCACCGTAAACTATCATGAAGAGCATACTGAAAATGAAGATATAAGTAGGTACACTAAATATTCTTGAAGACTCACTTACTCCTCTAAGATTCAATATGGTAAGTATTATTATGAGTATTACCACCAGACTTACTCTATGATGTGCAATACCGGGATAGACCGAAATAATGGCGGCCACACCGGCACTGGCACTAACAGCCACCGTAAGTGTATAATCTATAAGAAGTGCCGCAGCAGCAACAAGTCCGGATCTTACACCTATGTTTTCCTTTGCAACAATATAAGCTCCACCGCCCTGGGGATATGCCCTTATTATCTGCAGATAAGAAACTGTAAGAATAAAAAGAAGGCCGATAATCAATAATGATACAACGCCGAGCCAATTATACGCCAGAAGGCCGATGATCGGAACCAGTACATACAGTATTTCTTCCGATGCGTACGCTACTGAAGAAATTGCATCGCTTGCCATTATTGCCAGGCCAAAAGGAACATTATATTTTTCCTGGGCATGCTGCTCATTTGACAGCGGTTCACCTAATAATACATCCAAAAACTTTTTGATCATATGTTAACCCCCTAAGATACTGGAACACATAGATTTCATTATATCTTGTTTGTATATAATAGCAATTTGATTATATAGTTTAATTTGTCTAAATTTGCGAATAGATATTCATGTATACGTATTAATTCCTTCCGCTGACTCATTTGCTTTTGCTTGCATCTGCCTGCTCAATGCTGCTGTTAAATCTTTCACACCTACTGGATTTCTAAACAAAATCCTATTCCCTCACATATAGAGAAAGTGAAAATCATACGTTTGATGGTTAAGATTTTAAAAAATGGCAACACTACATTTGTATTAACAAGATAGGAGGTATTAAAATGCTGAATTTTATAGTTTCAATGGCAGTTGATGCGGCTTTAATCCTGGTTTCCTTCTTCATATTCAAAAAGATTATAAGCGGGCCCACAAGACACAGAATATATGAAAAGTTCATGAGTTCTTTCGCCAAATTCGTAGTTTACATATTTATCGCTGCAGTTGTGATAACCGGTGGTACCGCATTGATTCTTTACAGGACAAGGTATGTCTCATACATGAATATAGCCGCACCTGCTCTGGTATCCATCCTTGTTGGCTTTGTCGCATCAACGGTACCGGTAAAGGGTGCTGGTGATGAAAAAACTCGGTCTTAGCGCATCATATTTCTTGATAATTTATCATAAATTATTAAAAGTTCAGGGTTGCCCTGAACTTTTATTTTCAAATTAATATTCCTTCTTCATATTATTAACTTTATAATATAAGAGCAGATATTATCTATCTTGTTCTGCAGTGTACTGCTGAGTCCGACCTGCATTTCGACGCTGTCGATTTCTATTCCTATAAGGAAAATACTTACCTTCTTCCGGTAGAGTATTAACATATCCAGTAAATTAAATCCATGCATAGTGGATGAAATATAATGCTTATCCTTCTTGTTATTCAGATCGCTGAAAGTAATACTGCCCGGAGCAATCCCATAATACGTTGAATCCATTATATAAACCTCATCACCGGGCTCAATTTTCTGAAGGCAAAAATCAATATCAGTTTCACCAATAATCACATGTATGTCTTTTCCAAGCAATATATCCTTTATTCTCTCTCCCACTTCCAAAGCCACTCCGTCGTCCTGCATCAACCTGTTACCGATGGCTATAACCTTCTTTGTCATATTATCTGAAACTCGAACTCATCTCTTGATGTAATAATATGAACGGCACAGGCTATGCAGGGAGCAAAGCTTCTGATTATTCTTCCTACCTCCGCTGGAAAACCTTCATCTTGAAAGTAGTCTGTATAGTATCGGGAGATTATATCTGTATCCTCAGGCATCACCCCTCCCGCAAAATCCTCAATATTCCTTAATAATGAACTAATCTCTACATATTGAGATACATCAAGGTTAACAGCTCCTCCGCCTGCTTTATCTGTTACTACTTTATGAGTCATACCACAACTCCTTATTCAGAATACTATAAACGACTTCATCTTATCCGGATATCCCGGATTGGCACATCCAAAATATGGACCGCCTTCACCTATCGGCCATCCCGCCTTCTGATAGGACAATCTGTCCCGTCTGCCACTCGTCCGCAGTCAGGTTTTAAAATCTATTCCGGTTCTCTGAGCTTCTTCCGAATATTCCCTTATATCATCCCCTGATGGTACCAACCCTTGAAAGCTTTGCAAGGATGTCCATTACCCCATGGCAGCTCATATACTCAGCAGAAAGATTTTCTCCTGCCACCAGCCCAAAATGTGTCCCTCCACCCCAACTTGAAACGTTGGATAAGTCATATACAATACCATCTACAGCCACATAAGCGGGCATTCCCCGCCGTCCGTTATATTTCGTCAACTCCTCAATTGTAAATTCTCTTACCTGTCTTGACATAAAATCCATCATACCTTTGGATACAAAATTACCTCTGTGTCGGTAACTTTCTTTCATATGCTGCTGCTGAAGCAGTTCCTCGACTCTTCTGCAGTTCTCTTCGAATCTACCCTTAAAATAGGCTCTCATTGCCTCACACCTTGTATTAACCATCAAATATTTATATTCTTCAAGGAGAGTGAACAAACTGACCATCTTGTCGTTATACTCCTTACTCATACCTATACAGCCCCTCCGGATAATCCTTCATTAATTAATATATATGACCTCCATAGTCTAAAAATTAACTCCCCGATGATTTTATTTGACTTCTGTTCAAAAATAACTTTTGTGCAAAAAACTATTGAGCATTCTTCACAAATATGATATACTGCAAAAGTACTGAGAAAAAGAAAAAACACACTATGTCCAGTGTGTTACAATAGAGGTATAAAATACAATTGAATTTTATATCTTATTTATATATAATATAATTCATCGGGGTGTAGCGCAGATGGTAGCGCGCTGCGTTCGGGACGCAGAGGTCGCAGGTTCAAGTCCTGTCACCCCGACCATATACGAAGGCCATTCATGGTCTTTTTTTTATTTTCTTTTATTATTTTATTACGTTATTCCCTCCCGTAGTCGAGCTTTTGACTGTAATTCAAGTATCCCATAAAAATCATTATTGTAATAAAGGATATGATAATTCCTATTATATTGCCTGAATAAATATCATAGAAGCCGTGCATGGCAGCCATAAAGAATATTCCTATCACAACTATGCTTCTTCTTTTACCTCCATACAGTTTTCCTGACATTGCAAACCAGCTTACTATTCCGCACCACATGGCATGGAACAGAGGAAGGGTCATAAATCTGACCAGCTGAATCATTACAAGGGAACCATAGTAATCCGTAAGAGTACTTATCAGGCTGTTGGGGTCTTGAATCTTTTGATAGGCCTCGGATAGTGATATTATTGCTCCGTTCTGCCAGTACATAAGGGTATAATGTACTGCCTCCGCCAGTGCGAAGCCAAGTCCCGACATCGCTCCGAGATACATTGCCTCTCTTAAATCCCTTATCTTGTTTCGCCTTATGCCAAACAATCCTACCGGCAGGAACTTGCAGGTTTCCTCCAGCAGGCCAACCCCGAATACGAAGCCTATAACTCTAAAGATATATACATTACTTGATGTTATTTCGTATAGTGCGTTGATTAACCCCAGCTGCTGCATGGCAAGGAGCAGTGGTACCCCGAGAAAGGCTGTAAACATGGCATATGCGATTCCCGTACTCCACAGTGCAAACCTTGGCCTTATTAGGATATAGAAGTTGATTCCCCACACCATGCAGAAATAACTCCCTAAAAGCCAGGCAGCATGTTCAAATTTCCAGTTATAATAGGTATTAAAATATAGTATTATTATTGGGGTCATTCCAAAAAATACTATCCATAAAAAAATCTTTCTTCTCATATATGACAGGCTTAATATGTTTTTAAATGGTATCAAGGATATTCTTCTATCCAAGCCCTTCATCTCCTTTTAC
>JAUZPH010000325.1 GCA_030706065.1 Bacillota bacterium
TCAAGGTGAAACATTAATTTATAATGCCTCAAGGCTTAGAATCAAGGAATGCGACAGACTTAAAGCCATTGCTGCCGAGTTAAACAAGATCGGGGCCCATATTATAGAAGAAACAGATTCTCTCAGAATCGAGGGAGTAGAGACACTAAAGGGAGGCGCAGTGGATTCCTGGAATGATCACAGGATAGCGATGTCCATGGCAGTAGCCTCCCTAAAGAGTAAGGAACCGATAATTATCAATAACTATAAAGCTGTTGAAAAATCCTATCCTGATTTCTTTAAGGATTTCAGTAGCTTGGGCGGAAGTCTGAATGAATAATTGACGAGGTGAGAACTATGGAAAAATTGGAATCCTTAAGAATGCAGATAGATGAGATAGATAGAGATATTGTAAAGCTCCTTGAAGACAGGTTCAAGGTGTGTCTCTCCATTGGAAGATTCAAGAAGGAAAATGGCATGGAGGTTTTAAATGAATCCAGGGAAAAACAGGTTGTTGAAAAGAATATTGCCCTGGTAAAGGATGATTTCTACAGAGAATTTATAGAAGAAGTGCTTAAGACGATTATGGCGGAGAGTAGAAAGATTCAGGAAGAAATTTAAGGTTTAGCGGTGGGAGGTAATATGAATAGTAACTATGGACTTATTGGAGAGAAACTGGGTCACAGTATCTCTCCAATAATACACAAGTATATATTTGAATATTATGGAATAAAAGACAGCTATAAGCTCTATGAAGTTGAAAGGGATAAATTAGGTTGTTTTATTAAGGAGTGCAAAGCTGATGCCGTTAAAGGCCTGAATGTTACAATACCTTATAAGATAGACGTATTGGGCTATTTGGATGAAATTAGTGAAGAAGCTGAGAAAATCGGTGCAGTCAATACACTGCTTTTCAATGGAGGCAGGTTGTCAGGATATAATACCGATTATTATGGAATTCAGCTTACTTTTAAAAGACACAACGTGAATGTACAGGGTAAAGAAGTTGTTGTTTTAGGCAGTGGCGGCGCTTCAACCGCGGTACTTCAATATTTAAAGGATAGTAACTGCGGTAAAATCACCATGATAGTGAGAAATAAGGAAAAAGTTCTAAACAATTCTCGTTTTAGTGGAAATCAAATATTGAATTATAATGAACTGAATCTACTAGGAAAAAGGGATATTCTGATTAACTGTACTCCGTTGGGCATGTATCCGGACATTGATAATTGTCCGGTACCACATGACTTTCTCCAGGGCTTTAATTTTATTTTCGACCTTATATATAACCCGCTGAAAACTAAACTCCTTAAATATTCCGGAGAATATGGCATATCAAATTGCAACGGCCTTTATATGCTTATTGGTCAGGCAATTTTTGCAGAGTCAATATGGAATAACATTGAGGTTGATGAAGCTTTAGTTGAAAAGATATTTCTCAAGTTGAGTGAATAGGGAGATAAGAATGTATTCGGACAAAAGTAATTTAATATTGATTGGAATGCCGGGATGCGGCAAGAGTACTATCGGAAAAAGGGCTGCCAGGATTATGAAAATGGATTTTATCGATGTTGATAAGCTCATTGAGGAAAAAGAAGGTATGACTATAAGCGATATTTTCCTGAGAGGTGAGGATTATTTCAGAGAAGTGGAGACATCTGTAATTTCCGATTTAAGTTTAGTAAAAAATTCTGTAATTTCTACCGGCGGCGGAGTTATCAAAAGAGATGTCAATATGAAGATATTAAAAGGAATCGGTATGATAGTCTTCGTTAATAGGTCTGTGGAGGACATTCTTACTGATATAGATACAGAATCCCGGCCTCTTCTAAATAATCGTTTGGAAGCTTTGCTCAGGCTTTATAACGAAAGGATAGTTCTATATAAGAGGTATAGCGATATTGAACTGATGAATAACAAAAGCTTTGATGAGGTATTATCCCAGGTGATTTCTTCATATAAGGGCTGATAAGCCTTGGTCTTATGGAATGTAAATAAGATTAACCTACTTCTCACGACTCTATAAAAGGGTGCAGGCTTGTAAAAAAGCTCAGCACCCTTTTGCCTAATACATAGACCTTATAAACTGCTGTGTCCAGTACTTTGTACCGTTGCTGCTCGTTGCAAGACCTACTCCAATCTGATTATATGTGGGGCTTAATATATTGCTTCTGTGTCCCGGTGAATTCATCCAGGAAGTCATAACAGCACTGGGATTAGTTTGGCCCATGGCTATATTTTCTCCGGCTGCAGTAAACTGTATGCCGAAATTCTCCATCATGGTGAAGGGTGAACCATAGGTTGGAGACGTATGGGAAAAGTAATTTTTATTTGCCATATCCTGAGACTTATATCTTGCTACTCTGGAAAGCTGCCAGTTTTGAGTCAAAGGTTGAAGACCTCTGTTTACTCTTTCAACATTTACAAGGCGTATTACCTCATTCTCAAGGGCCTTGATATCATTATTTGTTGGAACTGTTAGCTTCTGGCCCGGATATATCATTGATGGATTGCTGACACTGGGATTTGAAGCAATTATTTCACTTACTCCAACCTCGTATTTGGTGGCAATTTTCCACATTGTATCGCCAGGCTGAACGGTATATGTTATGGGCTGCGCTGAGACATCTACTGTAAATATACCCAGCAGTAGGATTGTAATATAGAATATTTTCTTCATAATTAACACCTCCATTTATATTTTTAAATCTTTCAGCTATTTTATGTTATATTTTTGTTTACAATAATGAAAACTATTACATTATACCCATATTGTTGGGTTATTGATGGAGGATTGCTTGTGTTAATCTATGTGATTTCAGATACCCATATAAAAAAGAATAACCTGGAGAAACTGGAACACTTTTTGTCTGAACTTCCTACTTCAGATCTTTTAATTCACTGCGGCGATATATCCTGTTATGAAGCTTATGAGCTTATAGACCACAACACTCAGTGTGTTGCGGTGTATGGAAATGTGGATGACGACAGGTGCAGGGATGAATTAAGGGATAAAGAGATAATTAGGATAATGAATTATAAAATCGGTGTGTTTCACGGACATGGAGAAGGAGGAACCACTCTAAAACGCGTGAAGAATATATTTGAAAAGGATAAGGTTGATATTATTGTTTATGGACACAGCCATAAACCAAATATATTTACAGAAGATGGTATACTCTTTCTCAATCCTGGTTCTGTTTTTTATAAGAGAAAGGAAAGATGGTTTTCCTACATAGTTTTAGAGTTGGAAGAGGAATACCTGGAGGCAAAACTTCATTTTTATAAAACCTGTTGATTTTTGGTAAACAAATTTATATAATTTATAGAGTTAAGAAATATTGTGAGAAGTTTGGTGAATATGATGCAAGAAAGACTGCAGAAATATATGGCTAGATGTGGTATTGCTTCCCGCAGGAAATGCGAGGAACTAATAGTCCGGGGGAAGGTTATGATAAACGGAGTTACTGTTACGGAACTTGGTGCAAAGGTAACTCTCTCTACCGATGTGGTCTCCGTAGATGGAGCGGATATTTACCCTGAAGAAAGAAAGGTCTATATAGCTCTCAATAAACCTACTGGGTATGTAACATCAGTTAAAGACCAATTTAACAGACCTACGGTTATTGATTTAATTGAGCTTTCCGAAAGGATTTACCCTATAGGACGCTTGGACTATGATACATCAGGACTGCTTCTGCTCACTAATGACGGTGAAATATACAATAAGGTCATTCATCCTCGTGGAGTCATTAATAAGGCATATATAGCTGTCATAAAAGGGATTTTGAACGAAATGAAGATTAAAACCTTTAAAAACGGAGTTGATATAGGAGGCTATGTTACCGCACAGGCAGATATTAAAATATTGAAACAATTCAAGGATTCTACTGAGGTGCGGATTACAATCCATGAAGGGAAAAACAGGCAAATAAGAAAAATGTGCGATAAAATAGGGAACCCTGTAGTAGAGCTTAAGCGTATAAGTGTGGGTAAGATAAACCTGGGAGATTTGAAACCTGGAACTTGGAGAAATCTCACGGAAGAAGAAGTCAATTATCTGAAAAACTTATGATTTGGTGATATTATGTTTAAATATGTTAACGATGTGAGCAATATAGCTCATAACATTATAAAAAATACTATAAGCAGGAATACAGCACTCGATGCTACATTGGGAAATGGATTTGATACGGACTTCCTATCAGCACTTTTCAAAAGGGTTTATTCCTTTGATATTCAAAAACATTGTATAGAAAATTATAAACAAAAGCATATAGATAACGTTACACTCATTAATGATTCCCACGCAAATATGGATATATATATTAAGGAACCCATAGACTTTGCAATGTTTAATCTCGGCTTCCTGCCCGGCGGAGACAAAAGTATTACCACTAATTACGAAAGCACTGTAAAGGCATTGGAATCCACCTTAAAACTGCTGACTTGTAACGGAATAGTCACCATTGCACTGTACCCGGGACATGAAGCTGGGAAAATTGAAAGAGACAGGCTGTTGAGATATGCCGCTTTTCTTCCAAAGCAAGTTTACGGGGTATTACATCACAGTTTTATCAACAGAGAAAATAATCCTCCTGAGCTCAGAGTAATTGAGAAAAAATGAAAGATTTATTTTCTCAATTATCATATTAGCAAGTTTTGCACTTTTCAATATACAATGCATTTATAAAAGAAAGTTAATTTTTGATGATTTTTTGTTGAATATTTTTTCATCACCAATTAGATTTGGAGCAAAAATGAATTCTGTATTGAACAATTTTTCAATTGATGATAAAATGAAGCTATCCTTGCAAAAGTTTTACATAGGAGTGAATATTAATTGGTGGAGAATGATAAACAGGATTTAATGAGA
>JAUZPH010000326.1 GCA_030706065.1 Bacillota bacterium
ATCATATCAATGAATGCTCCGACAGAAATACCTATTGCTATGCCTATACCACCCTTATTAAATGCCACACCTATTACAGCCCCTATTGCCATGCAAATAGGTAGATATTTTATGCTGTTTTTATTACTATTTTTTCGTGTCAATGCTTTCACACCCCTTAAATAATTCTAAGCAAACTTGATAGTCATATTAGTTTATTTCCGCACTAGCATAGATTTTAGCAGAAACATTTGCCGAGACAACAAACAAAACTAATAATGCTGCAAATATTAATGCGCAGTATAAATTAAAGCTATTTAATGGCTTGTTGATAATTTTTGAGTATGTTGTCATTATAACAGTAAGAGACAAGCCATAAGATGCAATAATTAGCAATTGCATTTTTTCTAATATAGTCTTGCTGAATAAGAAGGAGCTGTACAGCAAAATGCCTCCGGCCAATAAATCAACACTCATTGCCAGCAAACCTAAATTAATCATACTAATCGGATTGATTTTATTCATAAAAATAAATGGTATAGATACAATTAATCCAATTACAGTTCCGGACAGCGTAAATAAGCAAAACAATATATATTTGCTGTATACAATATCTTTTCTGCTTATTGGCGTTGTAACTGCGAACTTATTCCATTTTGCATTATAATCCATTATAATTGTAGATGTACTGAGAACGCTGAATAAAAGCGTAGAAGCTAAAATAATTATATTTTCGCTATGCTGAAAAATAATTAAGACTATAAATACAATAGCAATTATCACAAAGTTTTTTATATTGTTCTTTAAATTATAGATATCCTTCAGAAGCAAACCTATCATATTTTCATCCCCTTTATATACAGCATCATAATCTCTTCAATAGTGGCATTATCAATCAGAAGGTTTCCGTATTTTTTTACAGCCTTTTCTCTGTCATCTGTCAAAACTTCTATCTGATGTTCGCTTTTATGGTATGCAATAATATCTTCCCTGTCAATTTGCGGAAACTGTTCAGACTTACATCTGATTATTCCATAATTATAGATCAATTCATCCTTGCTTTTGTGAAAGATGATTTTACCCTTATCTATAAAAACAATATAATCAGCTACTTTCTGCAAGTCAGTGGTAATGTGAGTGGAAAAAAGTATCGAGTGCTCTTCGTCCTGGACAAAATCCAAAAAGGAATCCAGAATTTCATTTCTCATTATCGGGTCTAAAGCACTGATTGCTTCATCCAGGATTAACAACTTGGGATGATGTGAGAGCGCCGCCGCGATAGAAAATTTCACTTTCATTCCCTTAGATAATTCCTTAAGTCTCTTTTTTATAGGAAGATTATATTTATCCATATACTGAAGGAACAAAGGCTGATCCCACTTTTGATAAATTTTACTCATAAAATTGGAGATCTCCATAGGAGTAAGATTTTCATGAAAACTGTTTTCATCGAATATAACGCCTATGTCCTCCTTTGACAGCTTATCGAGAGTTTTTGAATCCTTTCCGAAAAGCTTTATGCTGCCTCCATCTAATGAAATGAGGTTCAAGATTAAGTTTAGTGTAGTAGTCTTTCCTGCACCATTTTCACCAATGAATCCCGTTATACTTCCATATGGAAGAGAAAAACTTACATTATCCAGTGTAAAATCGGGATACTGTTTGCTTACATCAACTAATTCCAGAATGTTATTCATCTTAATCACTCCCAGTTTATTATGAAAATTATTCTTCTCCAAGATAAAATATATTTAATAGTTCTGTCAGCTTTTCCAGACTTATTCCATTTTTTCTGGCCATTTCCGCAGCTTCCTGAAGTTTTTCCTCTACTTCTTTAAATTTCTTTTCTTTGATAAAGTCCATATTGTGTACTGATACAAAGGTTCCCTTCCCAACTACTGATTCAATGTATCCTTCATTCTGCAGATCTTCATAAGCCCGCTGCACAGTAATAATGCTTATGTGCAATGTTCTGGCTAGGGCTCGCACAGACGGCAGCGGATCACCATTTTTAAGTTCTCCATTCATTATCATTTCTTTAATTTGCGAGGTAATCTGTTCATAAATTGGCCTGCTGTTGTTACTGCTAATTAATATTTCCAAAGTAAATCCCCCAAATCGATTATAGGTGTACTTGTTTTATAAGTACACTATATGACACTTAAATACGGTTGTCAATAATTTAGTTATCAAAAGTTTTTGATGTGTAAATTTATATAGTTGAATTAGCATCACTACTGCTTTGATAAATTTATGTGGACACGTACTTTTTATTAAAATGAGTAAGCTTGAAATAAAGCTGCGGAAATTTAAGTCTTTAGTATTCGCCTGAGAAAATATCGAATCTTCACCGATTTTTCGAAGGCGATAGATTAAAAGATAAATTTCCGCAGCTATAACCAATCTGGGGATAGGGGCGGGACGAAAGATCTTTCAAATTGGAAAGTTTCGAATAAACGAAATATTTTTTATTGATCATTTTTATGGAATCTCCACAACGTACATCATCCCATATCCGTACATATCAGATGAGGCTCTTATGTATTTGAAAAGAGCTGTTGAATTGGACAAGAACAATATAATCCTTGCAAAGCAGGAAGAGGATTTTCTTAATATAAAGGAGAATGATAAATTCAAAGAAATTTTCTATTCCTGGATATCGAGGATAATGATTAAGGATTTAATGAAGGGGTATTTCGGAAATTTCAATGTGGCAGAAAAGTTTACAGATTATGCTTGTGGACCATACGTTTGTTTCCAATATTTTAGTGACTAATATATTGATTCCCGGATATAATAATAGTATAATATTTACAACACCTATTGAGAGGAGAATTTTAATGAGTGAGGTTGTTCTTAACTAAGTAATTTAATAAGGAGTCCGGAGAGCATTAAGTGTCTGGAATAAAAATCGATTTTATTCAGGCTTATTTGTGTTATGCTTTTGGACGAATTTTAGTTAAGAACACGGTGTGCAATTTACCTAATGATTTTAAAGAAGTTGGTTCCGTGCAGTGCACGGATTTTTTGTGCCCTTTTTTGAAAAGTGATGGGGGTACGAAGGCATCTTTTTTAGGTACCTGCTTTTTAGGGCTGAGATAGCGCTGTGTTATCTCAGCCTTTTTATTTTTTTGCAAAACATGTTGAAAGGGGAGTTGTTTATGTCGGTGGTGCATTTATCGTCGGAGGTTCGAAATTTAGAAAAGAATTTATTAAAGGAAACGGGAGGAATCAAAATTGAATCAGAACGCAGTTAAAATATTGGAATTTGAAAAGATTAAAGAGGAATTGAAAAACTATGCACTGTCGGAGCTGGCAAAGGATGTGATTGAAAGGCTGGAGCCTTCGCTGGATAGGCACAAGATAGAAAGGTGGCTGGAGGAAACGACGGAAGCAAGAAGCATTGTAGACAGAAGCTCAAGCATACCCCTTCATGGCTTAAAGGGCATAAAGGGGTTAAAGGAAAAGCTGGGCAAGACTGCAGCGCTGCTGCCGGAGGAACTGGAGGGCTTGAGCGGCTTTCTTAAGGACTGCCTGAAGCTTAAGCGGTTCATGGCAGCAAAGGACTATGAGTACTGTGCGCCCAATATTACGGCCTATGCGGCATCAATATACGAGCTGGAGCATATCATTTCCGAAATAGAAAGGTGCATCATCAAAGGAAGGGTGGATGACAAAGCAAGCCCGGCGCTCTCAAAGCTTCGGAAGAGGATAAATATACTGGAGGACAGGATAAGGGCCAAGATTGAGAGTGTTATGAAAAACTCCGAATATAAGAACTATATACAGGATAATCTTGTGAGCATGAGAAACGGAAGGTTTGTCATACCTATAAAGACCCAGTATAAGAATAATGTGGCGGGGAGCATCCATGACAGCTCCTCCAGCGGGTCCACCGTATTTATCGAACCGGAAGAGATAAGAAAGCTTCAGGATGAGCTCAATGAACAGAGGATAGAGGAGGAAAATGAGGTGTATAAAATCCTTTGCACACTCACCGCAGAGGTGGAAAGCTGTGAAAGGGAAATATCCATCAATATTGAAACCATGGCCCATTACGATTTCTTATTTGCCAAAGGAAAGTACAGTAAATATCTTGACGGCAATACCGTTGAAGTAAATACGGAGAATTTTATAAGGATAGTTTCCGGAAGACATCCTCTTCTGGGAAAGAGCGCAGTGCCGCTGAACCTTATCATCGGCGATGACTACAGGAGCCTGGTCATAACCGGTCCCAATACCGGAGGAAAGACTGTGGCGCTGAAAACGGCAGGACTTTTGACCATGATGGTGCAGTGCGGCCTTCACGTACCTGTGAATCCCGGCAGCAGCTTTGCAATATTTGCTGACGTACTTGTGGATATAGGCGACGGGCAGAGCATAGAGCAGAGCCTGAGCACCTTCTCTTCCCATATTAAAAATATAATAAATATATTAAATTGTGCAGACCGCCATTCTCTTGTAATACTTGATGAAGTGGGAGCCGGAACGGATCCCGGCGAGGGAATGGGAATAGCAGTGGCAGTACTGGAGGAGATTCATTCTAAGGGCGCGGTAATGCTGGCAACGACCCATTACAGCGAGATAAAGGAATTTGCAGAAAACACAGCTGGCTTTAAAAACGGCTGCATGGAATTTGACATTAATACTCTGAAGCCTTTGTATAGGCTGACTGTTGGAAGAGCAGGGGAGAGCAATGCTTTTCTCATAGCTCTGAGACTTGGAATGGATAAGGGAATGATAGAACGGGCCCATAGGATAACCTATAAGGAAGATAAGGTTTATGAGGTACCGGTGTTTAAGCGGGAAGAACAGAATGAGCTCGTTGACGGCGCCATGAAGGAAGAGCATGAACAAAAG
>JAUZPH010000327.1 GCA_030706065.1 Bacillota bacterium
GATGCATGAAAAAATGACATATAAGTGAAAATAATAAGGAGCGTAAACGCTCCTATTATTTTTAGGGAGAGATGTGTATGATTAGAGATTATTTTACTGAAATATCAAAATCCCTGCTGGAAGATGAAAAGCCGTCTCATTTTTTAAACACAATCTCCAGAGAAGCCAGGTTCAAGGAACATCCTTTTGATATGCTTTATATACTGAAAGAGACACCTCAGTCTCCGGTACATCATCCCGAGGGCAGCGTATGGAACCATACTCTGATGGTGGTGGATGAGGCAGCAAAACGGAGGGAGAGCTGTGAAGAAAAGAGGGCTTTCATGTGGGCGGCACTGCTTCATGATATCGGAAAAGGTCCAACTACAAAGCTGAGAAAGGGGAGAATAACCTCCTATGACCATGACAGGGTTGGAATGGAGTTGGCGGAGAGTTTTCTTAAAACCCTTACGGATGACTCGGATTTCATCAAGAGGGTGGCAGTCATTGTAAGATGGCATATGCAGCCGCTGTTTGTGGTAAAGGATTTACCCTTTGCAAAGCTTCTGGATATGCTGGAGGACATAAAACTGGAGGAAATAGCTCTGTTTTCATTATGTGACAGATTGGGAAGAGGGAACATGGACAGCCGAAAGGCCGAAGAGGAAATACATAGCATTGAAACTTTTAAAGACAAATGCAGAGAATTATTGGTACATCATTAATTTAAAAAAGCAACTGCAAAACTGCAGTTGCTTTTTTATTTGGTGGAGCTAAGGGGATTCGAACCCCTGGCCTCTTGAATGCCATTCAAGCGCGATCCCAACTTCGCCATAACCCCGGAAACAATATTATTCTACAATGAAATTCGACTAAATGCAAGTGTTTTGTAAAAGATTATTTTAAGTATTGCATGACTGATAAACGCTGGATTCTCTGGAATTTTCAGCCAGGCATTTATATCAGATGGATTTACTTCCCCTGTTTAATGCAGTCAGCCCGGTTCTTATTAGCTCGATTATGCCGAAGGGCTTTAATACATCGATTATGGCAGTTATTTTTTTCGAATCCCCGGTAGCTTCAAGTATCATGCTTTTGTCATTTATATCGATAATGCTGGATCTGAATATATTGGATATCTCAATTATGGAGGAGCGGGAATTTACCGGAGCATTCACTTTTATAAGGGCTATTTCCCTTGATACGGCATTCTCCATATCTATTTCCTGTACTTTTATTACATCAATCAGTTTGTTAACTTGCTTTTCAATCTGTTCAATGGTATTGTCGTCCCCGAAAACCACTATGGTGATCCTTGAAACCGTAGGATCCTCCGTTGTACCGACGGTCAGGCTGTCGATATTATATCCTCTTCTGCTGAAAAGGCCGGACACTTTGCTTAAAACACCGGAGTGATTCTCAACCAGTATGGATAATACATGTCTTTTAATTTTAATCTCCTCCCTTTCTACAGAAGTGTTCTTGTACCCTGATCCACTATGCATTCAATCAATGTGGAATTATTCCGGCTCCTGGCATAGTTGAAGGCCTCAACGAATTCATCGTTAGTGCGGGCTCTCCTGGCGTTTATACCATAAGCCTCCGCAAGAATTGTAAAGTCAGGATTTTTGTCAATATTTACACCAAAGGTGTTTTGATAAAGCCCCATCTGAAGCTCTCTTACCATGCCCAGGCCACTGTTGTTAAAAACGATTATTATGAGCTTTACATCATTGTTTAGTATTGTACCCAATTCCTGAAGGCTCATCTGGAAAGCTCCATCTCCAACAGTAACAATTACAGACCTGTCCGGGGCGGCTATCTTTGCGCCGATGGCAGCCGGCAGGGAATATCCCATTGTTCCCAGCCCGCCGGAGGTAAGGAATAACCTGTCTCCATATATTTTAAAGTTGTGGGAAGCCCACATTTGATTTTGTCCCACATCAGTCACCATTATGGTGCTGTCATCGGAGCATTCTGATATATAGTTTATAGCTGAGTGGGGATTTAAGCCATGGCCCTGAGGGTACTCGGCTAGTTTTATCTGTCTGGAATGATCAGCCTTCCTTTTGATTTGATTGGTTTCCTCCAGCCATTCACCGATTTTTAGCGGCTGAATCATTTCGTTAAGCTGTATTAAAATTTCCTTAGCATCACCAACTACAGGTATTGAAGTCACTAAGGTTTTCCCGATTTCCGCGGCGTCTATATCGATATGTATTATTTCCTTACGGGGTGAGCCTTTAAAGGGAGCCACTGCTCTGTCTCCAAACCTCGTCCCGATACAGACTATCACATCCGCCTTGGACAATACCCTGTTGGCTGCAGCACAGCCGTGCATTCCTATTAAACCGAAATTCCCGTCGTAGCTGTCCTCAACAGAATCCTTTCCCATAAGAGTATGAACAGCAGGTATTCCGGAAAGCTCCAGGAACCTTCTCAGTTCTCTGCGGGCGCCGGAGCATGCTACACCGCCGCCGACACAAACGAGGGGCCTTGATGCGCTTTGAAGCCTTTCAATGATTCTCTTAAGCTGAAGAGCATGGCCGGAGGTTTTTGGCTTATAACCTCTTATGCTCACTTCCTGGGAATAGTCGAAATTTATGTCCTTGTTCTGAAGATCCATTGGAATATCTACAAGTACTGGCCCAGGCCTCCCGGATCTGGCAATGTAGAAAGCTTCCTTCAGAATTCTCGGAATATCCTCTGCATTTTTTATAAGATAATTATGCTTTGTAAAGGGCTCTGTAGAGCCAGTTATATCCGCCTCTTGAAAAACATCTCCACCGATCTGGCTGGAATTCACCTGTCCGGTAATTATCACAATAGGAATAGAATCCATGTAGGCTGTGGCAATGGAAGTTATTACATTGGTAGCACCGGGCCCGGAGGTGACGATACATACTCCTACTTTTCCGGTAGTTCTGGCATATCCGCTGGCTGAGTGGCCTGCAGCCTGTTCGTGACGCACCAATATATGCCTTATACCGCTCCTGCTGAGTTCTTCATAAATTGGCGCCACAGCCGCTCCGGGATATCCAAATAAAACTTCTACATTTTCACTTTCCAAACAATGTATTATTGCTTCAGAAGCTATCATCGGTAGACCTCCTTTGAAATTAACATTTTCAATTATTTTCTCAAATTATAATAGTAAAATAGATGAAATGTCAATGAAATATTGAATAACTATCAATAGAAATGCATAAAAAATATTAATGCTATATATTGACATAAGGGGCTTCTTATGTTAAATTAATAAACAATATATAAATTCCAAGGCGTAGAAAAGGAAGAGTAATATTCATAATGCTTTTACTAGTAGGCTCCTGTTGAAGTAGGGTTTCAGATAGTATGCTTACTATATAAGAGAGTGGGGTAAGGTGAAAGCCCATAGAGCTAGTGATTATGAAAATCACCTTTGAGCTGCAGGCTGAAAGAATTTTTGAGTAAGCTGTGCCGGTGAAAGCCGTTAAAGTGTTTGAGTATAATTTTGGGTGGTACCGCGAGCATTCTTGCCCCATAGGGGAAAGTATGCTCTTTTTATTTATATATGGTATGTATGTCTTGGGGCGAAGGCTGTACATATTGAATTTAGTGTCTGTTATTACATTGATTGAAGTAATAGACAGCTGTATGGAACCCAAAAAGTCTATTACATTCTGCTCGCGCAGAAGATCCGTGAAGATTGGATATTTTGCTCGGCACAATGCAAGACTTTTAATGGATTCCATATAGTCAGTATTTTCATAAATTGAAAGGGGGCTTTATCCTTGCGTTTAAGGGGCAAAGTGTTTATTTATGACACCACATTAAGAGATGGTGCACAAGCAGAGGGCATTTCATTTACACTTCAGGACAAAATTAAAATCTGCAGGCTGCTGGATGAATTCGGAGTGGATTACATCGAGGCAGGCAACCCAACTTCAAATCCGAAGGATATTGAATTCTTTAATAATTCTCATAACTTGAAGCTTAAAAACTCCAGGCTGGTGGCTTTTGGCAGTACCAGAAAGCCGAATATCGCGGTGGAAGAAGATATTGGCCTTGCAGCTCTGCTGACGGCTCATACCCAGTCTGTAGCTGTATTTGGAAAAAGCTGGGATATGCATGCGACAGAAATATTGAAAACCACTCTGGATGAAAATTTGAATATGATAAGCGATACCATTGAATATCTGAAGAGCAGCGGCAAGGAAGTAATATTTGATGCCGAGCATTTCTTCGATGGCTATAAAGCGAACAGAGAATATGCTATGGAGACACTTTCTGCGGCAAGGCAGGCCGGTGCCGACTGGATTGTACTTTGTGATACAAATGGAGGAACTCTTACTTCGGACATTTCAAAGATTGTTTCCGAGGTGGCGGTGTTTATAGACACCCCGCTGGGGATACACTGCCATAATGATATAGGAACTGCCGTTGCCAACTCTTTGGAGGGTATTTTAAACGGTGCCTCCATGGTTCAGGGAACTATAAACGGCTATGGTGAAAGGTGCGGCAATGCCAATCTGGTATCCATAATTCCTACTCTAAAATTAAAGCTTGGCAGAGAATCTGAATGTGATAAAAATCTGGGGGAAATCACTGGCCTCTCAAGATATATAAGTGAAATTGCAAATATGTCTCCGAATCCAAAGGCGCCTTATGTAGGAAACAGTGCCTTTGCACACAAGGGAGGTATGCATATAGATGCAGTGCTCAAGAATCCTGAATCCTTCGAGCATATCAAACCTGAACTGGTGGGAAACAGCAGACGTATCCTCATGTCCGAGGTAAGCGGCAAGAGTACTGTTGTCAAGAAGATACAGAAGGTTGCTCCCTGGATATCCAAGGATTCCAGTGAGGCA
>JAUZPH010000328.1 GCA_030706065.1 Bacillota bacterium
ATATCCTCATCAGAATATTGAACTCCCGTAAAATTGATGTAGGTTCAAAATAAGAGCTTAACGCATATTTCAGAACATATATAATTTTGGTGCGAGAGACGGGACTTGAACCCGTACGATTGCTCACACGCCCCTCAAACGTGCGCGTCTGCCGATTCCGCCACTCTCGCGTACAAATAATATTATACACGGATATGAACATATGTCAACAGCTTTTCTTTAAGATTTTTTACCCACTGATGTTTTATAATAGAAATATAGGGCAATAATTATAATATCCAATAATGAAAGGGGTTTTGTTTATGGGGAAAAAATTCGTACTGGGTATAACTGTAACAGCTACATTGGCAGCAGGTCTTCTGGCCATATTCGGCAAATCGAAAATTAAGTCCAAGCAGGCTTAAAAACACCTGTATCAATCAGTTAACCTATATATCCTATGATGAAAAAGCTCATATACATAAGATAATACGGTACAGACCTCTGTACCGTATCTTTTTTTTATTCCAGTCTTTTCTTATAAATAAACCTATATACATTATAGTTGGTTTCAATCTTTTTAACATATTGATCCGTTTCCTTAAAGGGTATATAACTCAACCTTTTGCCATCCTTTGAGTAGTTCCCGCTTTGAAGCCAGGACTTCACATTGCCGCGGCCTGCATTATATGCTGCGAGAATCAAGTCTACATTATCACCAAATTCCTCCCGCAGATTATTGAGGTACCAACAGCCCATTTTTATATTGTATTCCGGGTTGTATAGCATTTCTTCCGAATAATCCTGGATACTCATCTTTGAAGCGATCCATACACCGGTATCCCCTGTTATCTGCATGAGACCTTTGGCACTCTTGTGAGAACTGGCATTGTTTTCAAAATTACTTTCTGCTTCAATAAGCGCTGCTACAAGATAAGGGTCCAGATTATATTCTCTGGAGTACTGCTTTATATAGTTCTCATATTTCAACGGATAAATCCTTTTCACTATCAATCCGCACAGAAAAACCAGCAAAACAACCCCCAAAAGGACCGACAGGGTAATAATTAATTTCCTATTCCACATCCTATCCCTCAGTTCAACATTATAGATTTTTTCTTTCCACTCAGCGGTAAATACTTAACACTTCAACAATCTCCTGGACCTGCTGTCTCGTATTTTCAATACTGCCGCTGTTATCTATGATAAAATTGGCAAAGGCCCTCTTCTCCTCAAGGCTCATCTGGGCATTCAACCGGTTATCAGCCCGCTCGTTATTCAGCCCATCCCTTTTTTTGATTCTGTCGATCTGAGTATTCCTGTCTGCCCAGACTACGATGTTCATATCCATATCCTCATGGATTCTATGTTCAATCAGAGTCGGTGCGTCCAATATACAAAGGCCCACACCGCTGTCTTCCAACTCCTTAAGTCTCTTGAAAATCTCTTCCTTTATTACCGGAATCATTATGGCATCCAGCTTCACTCTCTCCTTGGGATATTTAAAAATATAATCACCCAGTTCCTTTCTTTTTAGAGCTCCTACATCATCAAAAAAATGTTGTCCAAATTCCCTTTTTATACTCTCTTTGAGCTTCGGATACAGTTGAAGCACTTCCCGCGCAATAACATCAGCATCCAGTACTCTTAGTCCCTTGTTTCTGAACATTGTAGATACAGTGCTTTTACCGGAACCTATTCCACCGGTAAGTCCCACCTTAAACAACCCAGTCACCTTCTTTACTTGGCATCATACCACGTCTCTCCAATATTTATGTCTACTTCCAGCGGTACAGAAAGTTCCATTACCTCTTCCATACCCTGTCTTACAAGTTCCCTGACAACTTCTTCCTCGTCTCTGTAAACATTCAATATGAGTTCATCGTGTACCTGCAGGATAAGGGAGGATTTAAACCCGCCCTCTTCCAGTTTGTTATAAACCTTCACCATGGCAAGCTTTATGATATCTGCCGCACTGCCCTGTATGGGGGCATTCATTGCAAGTCTTTCGCCGAGGGCTTTCATCACCTTGTTGGAGGCATTAACCTCAGGAATGTATCTTCTTCTATTTAATATAGTGGTCACATAGGTATTCTTTTGAGCCTCCGTTACTATATCGTCCATATATTTTCTCACGCCGGGATATCTTTCAAAGTAAGTATCCATATAGTTCTTAGCCTCGTTTTTCGATATTTTCAGATCCTTGGACAGGCTAAAGTCACTAATTCCGTATACTATACCGAAGTTAACAGCCTTTGCCCTGCTTCTCATCAGGGAGGTTACTTCCTCCACCGGAACCTTGAAAACCTCTGAGGCAGTCTTGGTATGGATATCTCCATGGCCTACAAAGGCCGATATCAGGTTTTCATCCTTTGCTATATGAGCCAGAACCCTGAGTTCTATCTGCGAATAGTCTGCAGAAAGTATAATACATTCCTCATTGTTTGGCTGGAATACCTTCCTTATCTCTCTTCCTAGTTCATATTTTATCGGTATATTCTGAAGGTTGGGTTCCGTACTGGAAAGCCTTCCGGTGGTGGTTACTGTCTGATTGAAGTTGGAATGTATCTTTCCGTCGGTTCCGATGACATTTTTGAGTCCCTCAACATAGGTGGAATATAACTTGGTCAGTTGTCTGAAGTATAGTATTTTATCTATCACCGGATGTTTGTCGGAAAGTACCTCCAACACTTCCGCATTGGTGGAATAACCGGTTTTTGTTTTTTTGATTACCGGAAGATCCAGCTTTTCAAAGAGAATCTTTCCAAGCTGCTTTGGAGAATTGATGTTGAATTCCTCACCGGAAAGTTCGAAGATTTCCTTCTGGCTCTTTTCAATCTCCCCTCTGAATTTAACAGCAAGTTCCTCAAGCATTTTTAAGTTTACCTTGAAGCCTCTCTCCTCCATGTTGGCCAGGACCTTGCAAAGTGGAAGTTCCACCTCGTAATAAAGCCTCTCCATCTCAAACTCTCTTATTTTTTCGGACATCTTCCTGTAAAGTTCCGGAAGATACCTGTTTTCCTTAACCTGATGTTCTATGCCATCTCCGCTGATGTCAATCCCGAGGTACTCATTTATGAGGTTTATCAAGACATATTCACCCTTGGAGGCATCTATAATATATGCAGCAAGCTTGATATCGAAAAGCAGCCCTTCAACTTCCACTTCCAGCTTTTTCAAGGCAGTAAAGGTGTTTTTCATATCAAAGCCTATTTTTTTGATATCCTCCGTTCCGAACATGAACCTTAACACTTCTGCTGTTTTTTTCTTATCTATTTCCAAAAGCCGGCTGACATATACAACATAATTTTCCCCACTCTCCAGGGTCATTATAAAGTAATTCAAGAAAAGCCTTGAAAAATCCGTCTCGTTCTCAACATAAGGTGTAATATAAATTGGCCCTTTGTTACCTCTCAGTACTTCGAGCAGCTTATCCAGTCCCTCGGCACTGTCAAGTTCTTCAAAGCTTACATCTTCTTCCGTGACGGTTTGTTCCCTACCATTGTTTTCTACCTCCGGCAGTTTATCCAGCAGAGATTTAAACTGCATCCTGTAGAAGAACTTCTTTATTCCCTCTATATCGTATTTTTCTTTGGATTTAATATCCTCCATATCAATTTCCACCGGCACATCTGTTACAATGGTGGCTAGTTTCTTGCTGAATATGGCAGATTCACTGTTTTCCATCAGCGTTTCTTTTACTTTCTTGCCGGATATCTTGTCTATATTCGACAATACATTCTCTATGCTTCCAAATTCATTTATCAATTTAAAGGCAGTTTTTTCACCAATTCCCGGAACTCCCGGTATGTTATCGGAGGCGTCTCCCATAAGCCCTTTTACATCAATAAACTGCTTTGGTGTAACACCAAATTCCTCAATCATCCTACTGCTGTCGTAAGTTTCCTTCTCCGTCATGCCTTTTTTCGTAATGACTACCTTTACCTTGTCGCTGGCCAGCTGCAGGGCATCTCTGTCACCTGTTACTATGTACACCTCTATATCCTTTTTCTCTGCTTCGGCTGCAAGAGTACCAATCAAATCGTCAGCCTCATAACCGTCTATTTCAAATATATTGATTGCCAGTTTTTCTAGCAGTTCCTTCACCAGTGGAAATTGCTCCGCCAGTTCCGGAGGCATTTTTTTTCTTCCTGCCTTATAATCTGAGTATTCCTTGTGCCTGAAAGTAGGTGCTTTTCGATCGAAGGCAGCTACAATGTAATCAGGCTTAATCTCTTCCTCCATCTTCAGGAGCATATTTGTAAATCCGTAAACGGCATTGGTGTGAATTCCCTCGGAGTTTGTAAGTGGTGGCAGGGCATAAAACGCCCTGTTCAACAGGCTGTTTGAATCCAGGATTAAAAGTCTCTCCATTTTTTCTCCTCCATATCGCCAATTATAGATGTATGATTTTTTATTTGAATTTATCACCTTGGAAAAATCATCCTCTTCGACATTTTCCAAGGTGAATATATTCAGGTTTAAAGTCAAACATCTTTATTACACTTTATTCTATTGTAACTTTACTATATTTGTAAGTCCAGGCAACTTTTTTTATAACTTCTTCTGCCCTTTGTGCTTCAGTACTATTTTACTTTTTATGCTGTCACAATATTCTTTAAAACTCAAGCTTTTGGTTTTCATGCTCTATTTTGTATTATTGACACAAAATGTTTAAAGCAGGTCAAAACTCATATCTATGCTCAAAATCTGCCGATAACATAATTATTCTCATTTAAACCGATTGATTATCCTTTCCTTATAGAAAAAAATCAGCACCAGAAGCACAATTACAAACAATACCACTATTCCCAGAACAACATAAT
>JAUZPH010000329.1 GCA_030706065.1 Bacillota bacterium
ATGGGTAAATTGACAAATCAAACCCTGAACAGTCATCTTCTTTTCTTTGATCCATTAAACAAAAAGGTGGAAATGTTTCAGGATCAAGGTACGCATAAAATGCGTTATGTTGAAGAGAGACAGGGAATTACCGTTATGGAAAATGGCGATGTAGAATTCTGCTATTTTGCTCCTGATGCGAAAAAAGTTCAGGTTGCCGGATGGGGCGGTACCATGGGGAATGAAAAAGTAGATTTACTGCCGGAAGGCAACGGCTATTTCAGCGCAGTGGTTTCAGGTATTAAGCCGGGTTTTCATTATCATGACTATTTTGTTGACGGGAATTCCATGATAAATTCATTGGCTCCTGTAGGCTATGGCGGCTTCAGAAATGTTAATTTCTTTGAAATTCCAAGAGATAACGATGATTTTTACCTGATAAAGGATGTTCCCCACGGTTCGGTACATATGGAATTGTATAAGTCTTCCGTCAACGGCAGGTCAAAGTGCTGTTATGTTTACACTCCACCAAAATATGAGGAAGCTATTGAAAAGACATATCCTGTCTTATATATTCAGCATGGGGTAGGAGAAAACGAATCCGGCTGGATATGGCAGGGGAAGCTGCATTATATTATGGATAATCTGATAGCTGAAAAAGCCTGCAAAGAAATGATAGTTGTTATGAATACAGGTTATGCCTTTAAAGACCACGAGGATCCTGTATTTTTCCCCGGTGATTTTGATTCGGAATTGACAAAGGACTGCATACCATTTATTGAAAGCAAGTACCGTGCAAAAACTGACAGATGGAACAGGGCTATAGCAGGCTTATCTTTGGGCGGCGCACAGTCAAATGCCATTGCTTCCAGGCACAAAGACTTTTTTGGAGCATTGGGAGTATTCAGCGGAATGTTTGGCGGTGTTGAGTCTCTAGCAGAAAACGGTTTTGACTTCGATTTGATATTCTTATCCTGTGGAACAGGAGAACCCATGTGGAAGGGAATTTCAGAGGCTGAAAGTATACTGAAAAAGGCAGGTATAAACTGTACTGCCATGCAATTTGAAGGTTTTCATGAATGGCATGTTTGGAGAGAAAGCTTAAGAGAATTTGCCAAATTATTATTCTGCGGCTGCGGCGGCACCTCTGCAGCAGGAACACAGGACGGAACTAAAGCTGCAGGTGAATATTACAGAACACAATTTTATAATATAAATTTAGCTGAAGAAGCCTATAATATGCGAAATATCAACCAGAGCTACAATTCATATGGACTTGATTTTGACCCGGTTAACCGTCAGCTTATCTATGCCTTTGATGAGAATGGAAAACCTGCCGGCCGCTATAAAGAAGTAAGAAGCGGTGTCGAAGTGAATAAAGAGGGGACTGTAAGATTCAATTTTATTGCCCCAAATGCTCACAAGGTGGAAGTATCCATATTCGGCATGGCTCCTATTGAGCTTAAGAAGAAGGATGAATATTGGGAAGCAGAGGTATCCGATATTGAGCCTGGTTTTCACTATCATGATTATATTGTGGACGGCAGTATTGCCATCAGTCAGTCCGCTCCGGCGGGCTACGGCGCTTTTAGAGCTATTAACTTCTTTGAGGTTCCGGAACCGGACTTTAAGTACCACGAGTTAAGAGATGTTCCTCACGGAACAGTTACAATGGAGCAGTATAAATCCCAGGTGGAAAACGGCAAAACCCGCTGCTGCTATGTATATACACCTCCTGCATATGGCACTAATCCAAATAAGAAATATCCTGTGCTCTATATTCAACATGGCGGTGGAGAAAATGAAACCGGATGGGTTTGGCAGGGAAAGGTTGCAAAGATAATTGATAATCTTTTGGCAGAAGGTGCCTGCCAAGAGATGATAGTAGTTATGAACACAGGCTATTGCTTTAAGGAAGACGGTACTTCCCATCCTCTGTTAGGTTCCTTTGACGAGATTATTGTCAAAGACTGCATACCATTTATAGATAAAAAGTACAGAACACTGACGGATAGAAATAACAGGGCAATGGCAGGCTTGTCTATGGGATCCATGCAGACTCAGAAAACCGTCTTTGCTAATAAGGATTTATTTGCCTGGGCAGGGCTTTTCAGCGGCGGATTGATTGTTAAAAATGATGAGTTTGATTATTCCGATACTCTTTGTAATAAAGAAAGCTTTGAAAACACATTTAAGATGCTGTATGTTGCCTGCGGTACAAAAGACTTCTTATATGAAAACTGTGTAAGCGGTATTAAGGAAATTCAGAGTTGTGGTATTAAACCTGAGACCTTCCTGGAATACGGTTATCATGACTGGACCTTCTGGAGGCACTGTGTAAAAGACTTTCTGACAAAACTGTTCAGGTAAGCTTCAGAGGTCATATGCTGTATGTTATTGAACTGAGTCAGGCCGAGCAGCAAAGCTATGAATAATGATTGGAGTGGTTGATGGATATGGGATTAATTATGACAGCAAGAAGCAAGGAACAAGAGAACACCGACTACCTCCCATTGGAGGAGCATGGTTTAAATACAGGTATTGAGATATCGGACGGAAATGGCAGCATAAAGAGCCCTTTTCAGGCAAAAGTATGGATTCATAACGGAAACAAAAAAAAGTGGTCCGGAGTTATTCATGTAGAACTGCCCTTTAATAAAATTAATCCGCGTTTTTTTCTGCCGGCATTCATGTATGGCAGAAACCGCGGCCAGTGCCCTCAGAATGTTCCGAATGAATTTCCAAGAATGAGGGAGGAGCTAAAGCGCCCCTCCTCTCCATGGTGGATGGTAAGAGGGGACAGATTGTCTCATCCTACAGCCCTTGTATATGACAATGATAAAATATACGGCGTCTGCGGGAGCCCATATTTCGTACGCAGCAAGGGAATAAAACAGCAGTGGATGCCTGATATGGAAGGTGAATTTTATCAATATGCAGGCTTTACATGTTCACTATCCAAAGGGACTGTCGGTTATACTCTTGGTTATGAAAATGCGCCATGGCTGTTCATCCAGTCCCATGACGTCAGGGAGAGAGCCCCGCTGAGTGATAATTGTTTTGAATTGGAGCCTGGAGAGACTGTTGACTTCACATTGGATTTGTTCGAATTCGATGCAGAAACGGAACTTGATGTAAATGCTGTAATTGAAGAGGTTTATTACCGTTATCACCAGAACCCAAGAGAGGCAAGCGATGTCAGTACAACGGTGGCTGATCTGGCACAAGCTATCTTCCAGGATGCATGGCTTCAGGAAGAACTCAACTATTCCGGCCAGGTTTTTGAGGACAAGAATACTGGAGGCTATAGATACAATAAAATCATATCTATCTCCTGGACTAACGGATTGTCAGCGGCAGCACCAATGTTAATGGCGGCTTTACGGCTTGGGAATGAGTCCATGCGCCAGCAGGCGCTGTCCTGTATTACAAATATAGTGGAACATTCTCTAAATCCTGCCTCTGGGTTGCCCTATGAGGCTTACAGTGATGGAAAATGGAGTATCAACGGATGGTGGTTTGACGGTATGCATACTCCGGGACACAGCTCCTACCTCACGGGACAGGCAATGTTCTATATTCTGAAGGCTTATGATTATGAGCTGAGATTTAAAAACTGTTCCCATAGAGACTGGATGGACTTTGTGAAGGCGGTTCTTATGAAGGTTGAGAAAACGAAAAATACCGATGGTGAATATCCTTTTATCATGTCGGAGAAAACCGGTGCAGGTATTGAATATGATGCATTCAGCGGTACATGGTGTATGGCAGCCCTGGCATATTATTGCTGGCTCACCGGTGACAGATCCCATCTGGAGAGCCTGGAGATAAGCGAAAGACATTATTATGAAGCATACATCAAGTGTATGGAATGTTACGGAGCTCCGTTGGATACGGATAAGGCAACCGATTCCGAGGGCATTTTGGCATATATAAAAGCAGTAAGGTTTTTACATGCCCTAACTGGTGATAAAAAGTATTTGGAGCATATGAAGGATGCAATATGCTATGAATTTTCCTTTAAGTTCTGTTACAATTCTCCCGTTAAAGTACCGCCTCTCAGCAGAATTGGCTGGTCCAGCTGCGGAGGCAGTGTAACATCCATCGCCAATCCCCATATTCACCCAATGTCCAGCAATCTGGTGGATGAATTATTGTATTTTACCGAAAATTGTGAAGACAAATATGTTCATGACCGGATGATGGATACTGTCCGCTGGGGATGCCAGTCGTATAATACCTATGACAATGAATTTGATTATGGAAAGAAAGGCTGGATGTCTGAACGGTTTTGTCATTCAGAAGGCCTGGTAACGGAAAAATACAGCGACGGAACACTTGCCAGTACATGGTTTTGCTTGATGCCATGGGCAGGAGGATCAGTTTTAGACGGTTTGGCTGGTGATTATTGGGATAGTTATCAGAGAAACTTGAAAAGCAACAAATGAGTTACAGGACTATAAAGCAACACATCAAAAAATAAAGAGAAAGGATGAGGAATGAACTATGAAGAACATTGATATAACAGCTTTACCTGCCGAATATAAACGTGCAGTTGATAAAGAACTTCAGGGAGTTATTACAGAGGTTTCATACAATGTCAGAAACTACATTAACCTGTCGAGACAGCTGGTGACGGACCGTAAAATCAGTTCCGAGGAAGCGGGAAGAGAAACGCTTCAAGGAGATGCCATTATAAAGAAATGTAATGTCTATTTACCTGCCGGTTATGAAGAAAACGATATGGATACCAGATACAATGTACTGTTTCTGCTCCACGGAGTAGGTGGAAGCCGTTTTGAGTGGTTATACGGCAGCGGTAAT
>JAUZPH010000033.1 GCA_030706065.1 Bacillota bacterium
GGAATGTTCGTACATTCCGTTGTATATTATTAGAAAATGTTGAAAAAACTATATATTTCTCATACTTTTATATTGATTTTACTGCTGCTATAGACTAAAATATGAATAATAATATTGTCAATGGCAATATAATTCGTATCGATGTAGGTGATAATGTGGATAAGTTTAGCAGAAATAACAGGATTTCAGCTATAACGAAGGTTTTGTTGGATAATCCGAACAAGGTTATTAATTTAAATTATTTTACAGAAATGTTAAACGCGGCCAAGTCTACCATAAGCGAAGACCTGGTGATGATAAAGCAGTCCTTCAGTGCTCTCGACATGGGCAGTGTAGAAACGGTAGCCGGAGCTTCCGGCGGAGTAAAATATGTTGTAGGTGTCAGTGAGGAACAGAGCAGAAGATTTGCAGGGGAACTCTGTGAAACTATCTCTGACAGAAGCAGGATAATGCCGGGAAACTTCATATATATGACGGATATAATGTATAGTCCGGAGGTCATTCATAAGGCTGGCGCTATATTGGCTTCAAGATTTATAGATGTTGAGGTTGATTACGTTGTTACTGTAGAAACCAAAGGTATACCACTGGCCTACGAGGTAGCCAAAAGCCTGGGGGTTCAGCTCGTGATTGTCAGAAGGGAAAGCAAGGTTACAGAAGGTCCCACGGTAACAATAAACTATGTATCGGGAAGCAGCGGAAGAATTCAGAATATGTCCCTGGCAAAGAGGCTGTTGAAGAAAAACAGCAAATGCATATTCATAGATGATTTTATGAAAGCAGGAGGTACTGCACTGGGAATCCTTGACCTGCTGAAGGAATTTGAAAGTGAACTCATAGGTATCGGCGTGCTCATAGATAATGTCGATACTTCAAAAAAGCTTGTTACTGATTATATATCCATCATTGATTATTATGGCATACATGAAGACGGTTCAGTGCAGTTTTCTCCGTCAAAATTTTACAAATAATAAATTTTCAAAATATTTATTATTTTTTATTTAAAAAAAAGAGGAAATTTGAAAGATATAGAGAACTATTATAGACATAAAGCATCTCGGAGGTGGATTTTAAATGCAGATAACTGATGTTAGGATTAGAAAGATTGCAGCCGATGGAAAGATGAAGGCCATTGTCTCTGTAACCTTTGATAACGAATTCGTAGTTCATGATATCAAGGTCATTGAGGGTCAGAATGGCTTATTCATAGCTATGCCAAGTAGGAAGACCCCGGATGGAGAATTCAAGGACATAGCTCATCCTATCAATACAGATACAAGAGAAAAAATTCAAAATGCCATTTTGGATGAATATGCAAAGGTTAAGAATGAAGAACCTGAAGTGGCAGAAAGCGTAGCTGAATAAAAAGGAGTATTATACTCCTTTTTATTTTGTGAAAATTTCTAATAATTCGTAGAGGTTGAAAATAGAGATAGTATAAAATATAATGGAATGTATGCAAGTGCGCTTGTATATAATTTTGCTTGTAGTATGGTGGACGAATAAGCTTTGGAGAGGTGTTATATATGTATCAATGTGCTGTTGTACTCGCTGCCGGAGAAGGAAAGAGGATGAAATCGGAACTTCCCAAGGTACTGCACAAGGTATGCGGTAAAGAGATGGTAAATCATGTTATAGACTGTATGAGGGCATCCGGGCTCGAGGATGTAAATGTAATAGTTGGCAGAGGCGCCGAAAAGGTTAAGCAGGGAACTTCCTTAAAAGGTGTTACCTACAGCCTGCAGGACAAACAGTTGGGCACAGGCCATGCCGTTATTTGTGCCAGTGAATTTCTCAAGGGTAAAAAAGGCCTGGTGGCAATTTTTACAGGTGATGCACCCTTGATAAGGAAAGAGACCGTAAAAGGCCTGGTGGATTATTATGAAAAGGGGAAATACAGCGCAGTAATATTAACCTCAATTTTGGATAATCCGCAGGGATATGGCAGAATCATTAGAGGCGGGCAGGGAGTAGAAAGGATAGTTGAGCATAAGGACTGCAGCCCGGAAGAACTTCTTGTAAAAGAAATTAATGCGGGTATGTATATTTTCGATATAGAAAGCCTCTTGAGCTGTCTTGGAAAGTTAAGCAATAATAATGCGCAGGGCGAGTATTACCTTACCGATGTAATTGGAATATTAAAGGCAGAGGGAAAGGCAGTAGGTGCCTTGGCTGTGAATTTCGAAGAGACTCTCGGGGTAAATTCCAGAGTTGAACTTGCCGACGCTGAGAAGATAATGCGCGAGAGAATCAATAAAAAAAACATGGAGAATGGTGTTACACTGATTGACCCCTCTTCAACATATATTGATAGTGAAGTAGAAATCGAACAGGATACCGTAATTTACCCTGGAAATGTGCTTCAAGGTAGGACGTTTATAGGAAGGGGATGTGTTTTATATCCGAACAGCAGGATAGAGAACAGTAAAATAGGAGATAGCGTTACAATACAGAGCTCAGTAATATTGGACAGCAGTATTGGTGAAGGAACCACTGTAGGGCCTTTTGCCTATGTGCGGCCTGGAAGTGATATCGGAAAACATGTCAGAGTAGGTGACTTTGTTGAGATTAAGAAGTCAAAAATAGGTGATAATACTAAGGTATCCCATCTTACCTACATAGGGGATGCACAGGTTGGAAGCGACTGCAACTTTGGCTGCGGTACCGTTGTAGTGAACTATGACGGAAGAAAAAAACATGTGACAAAGATAGGTAACAATGCCTTCATAGGCTGTAATACAAATCTTGTATCACCGGTAGAGGTAAAGGATAATGCCTATATTGCAGCCGGTTCAACCATAACAAAGGAAGTACCTGAAGGGAGTCTTGCCATTGCAAGAGCGAAGCAGGTAAACATAGAGGGTTGGGTAAACAGAAGAAATTCAAATAAATAGTTTACAAAGGGAGGCTTACTAAATGATAACCCACGGTAAAAATATCAAAATATTTACAGGGAACTCTCATCCTGGACTGGCAAAGGATATTGCCGATGTCCTTGGGGTGGAACTGGGAAAATCAAGGGTTGGAAAGTTCAGTGACGGTGAAATATCTGTAGATATTAGCGAATCGGTAAGGGGAGCTGATGTGTTTGTGGTTCAGCCTACCAATGCGCCGGTGAATGATAATTTGATGGAATTGCTTATTATGATGGACGCCTTCAAGAGGGCATCTGCAGGAAGAATAACGGCTGTTATACCCTACTATGGCTATGCAAGACAGGACAGAAAGGCAAAGGCAAGAGATCCGATAACTGCCAAGCTGGTTGCTGACCTTATTGCAGCAGCAGGGGCTGACAGGGTACTGACTATGGACCTGCACGCTGCCCAGATTCAGGGGTATTTCAATATACCTCTAGATAATCTTATGGGAGCTCCACTGCTTGCCAGATATTTTGTTGGCAAAGGCTTCAAGGAAAATGACGATGTTGTAGTTGTATCGCCAGACCTCGGAAGCGTTACACGGGCAAGAAAATTTGCAGATAAGCTTCATGCCCCTATAGCAATAATTGATAAGAGAAGGCCAAGAGCTAATGTATCCGAAATAATGAATATAATTGGAGATGTTAGAGGGAAGGTTGCAATTCTTGTCGATGATATGATAGATACTGCCGGAACTATTGCAAATGCAGCAAATGCCCTGGCAGACCTGGGGGCGAAGGAGGTTTACGCCTGCTGTTCCCACGGAGTTCTGTCCGGCCCTGCTGTTGACAGGATCAGAGATTGCGCGATAAAGGAACTTGTGATGCTGAGCACTATAAATATGCCTCAGGAAAAGATCATTGAAAAGATTAAAATTATCTCTGTTGCTCCAATATTTGCCGAGGCAATAAAGAGAACCTACGAGGATTTGCCAATAAGCAAGCTTTTTGAGGATTAACACTATATGGAACAACCTGGAAGGAAAGCCTTCAGGTTGTTCTTGTTTTTAGCACCGAAATTTGTTACTAAAGAAATATAATTAAGTAAATAATTTGTAACATTTTAAATATATTATACTATGGAGAGGCATAAATATGATAAATTAGATATATAGTTATATATTTATCCGGTGAATTGTTCCAATAATATAAAAGTTATATTTAATATCAGTTACTTTAAATGAAATAGGTAAGGAGTGTAAAACTATGGATGGGAAAATTGCCAGGATCCTTATAGTGGATGATGACCCCAATATATGTGAAGTCATAAAAATGTATCTGGAGAATTCCGGTTTTGCAACAAGGGTATGCAATGACGGAAGAAGTGCGCAGGATGCCTTTGCTGAATATAAGCCTGATTTGGTACTTTTGGACATCATGCTGCCTAATATTGATGGTATTGATGTCCTCAAGTGGATAAGAAAAGAACATGAAACCCCAGTGATAATGCTGACAGCCAAGGGGGAGACCTTTGACAAGGTGCTTGGCCTTGAGCTTGGCGCCGATGATTATATGGTGAAGCCTTTTGAACCCAAGGAAATGATAGCCAGGGTCAAGGCAGTATTAAGAAGATTCAATACGGACAGTACAAGTAAGGAAGTTTTGGATTTTCCGGAACTAAACATTGATATTAACTCCTACAATGTTTTATATAGAGGAGAGGAAATCAAGATGCCTCCAAAGGAATTTGAGCTGCTTTATTTTCTGGCAAATAACAAGAACAGAGTTTTTACAAGAGAGCAGCTGCTTTGTGAAGTCTGGGGATACGATTACCCGGGAGATTCAAGAACCGTTGATGTTCATGTAAAACGGTTAAGGGAGAAGCTCCAGGGTGGACCTAACTGGCAGATTGAAACAGTTTGGGGTGTAGGGTACAAGTTTGAGGTGAAATAGATGCGAAAGAAAGGTCTTGTATATAAGACTGTATTGATTTATACATTGATTTTTGCAGTATGTATCACGGTACTCAGCACAGTGCTTTCCCTCTGGTTCCAAAACTTCTATTATAATTCGAGAAAAGAACAGCTGGATAAGCAAGCACGGGTTTTATCTGACAGGGCATTAATGTACTTTAATTATGAGAAAGCTTCGGATAAAGATAAGCAGAACAATAATTACACCTACGAAAGATTGAAAGAAGATCTTGAGCTTGCGGGGAGTTATGTAAATGCTGAAGTATTGGTTATCAGCTCCGTTGGATATGTTCATGCCAATTCCGACAGCCAATATGACAATTTGCTGGGGATTATGCTGCCTCCCGAAGATATGGAGCAGCTGAGATTGGGAATGAGTATTGAAAAGAAGAGTGTATACACAGATAAGAATGGCCTTGGCAAGGAAATGTATGTATACATTGTGCCTGTAATAGAGAATGAAGAATTTCGATGCGCCGTGGACATACTTACCCCAACATCATATTTAAAGATTCCATTAAAGAAGACAGAGACGTTTATTTGGATGGCAGCATTGCTTTTAACCATCGGCGCTGCTCTTATAATATATCGAATAACAAAAAGAATGATTATCAAACCTCTTGCGGAAATTAACAGCGCAGCAAGGAAAATTTCCAAAGGTGAGGTTCAAAGAAGGGTAGACTTAAAATCCAGAGACGAAATTGGAGAACTGGCGGAATCCTTTAATATCATGGCGGATTCTTTGGAGAAGGTTGAGAAGAACAGAAGGGAATTTATCTCAAATGTATCCCACGAACTGAGATCGCCCATTACTTCTATAAAAGGTTTCATAGGCGGCATACTGGATGGAGTCATACCTAAGGATAAGGAAAGCTATTATCTTTCAGTAACCTATGAAGAAATCCAAAGGTTGACCAGATTGGTAAACGATTTACTTGACCTCTCAGCCATGGAGGCGGGGAAGTTCAAGCTTAATATAGCAGAGATTGATATAAATGAGATAATAAGATTATGTGTGATAAAATTTGAAACAAGGATTAATGCAAAAAGACTGCAGGTGGATGTTACTCTACAGGATGAACATCTTTATGCGGTGGGAGACAGGGACAGAATTGTTCAAGTTGTCACCAATCTCCTGGACAATGCCATAAAGTATGTAAATGAAGGTGGAAATATCAAAATTGTAACGAGAACAAAGGCAGACAAGGTTTTGGTAACTCTTTACAACAATGGACCAGTGATACCGGAAGAGGATTTGAAACACATTTGGGAAAGGTTTTACAAATCTGACAAGTCACGTACCTCAAAGGTTAGTACAGGCCTGGGCCTGCCAATAGTAAGAAATATACTGACACAGTTAGGTGAAGATATCTGGGTGGAAAACGGTGAAAAGGAAGGGGTAACCTTTTATTTTACGCTGAAAAAGGCGTAGTTATATTAATTTGGAGGTGCTGCATGAGTAATAATAGGAAATCTGATGTGGATACAGGATGGACAAAAATGAATAATTCGATAGATAATGGCGATGCAGGCTTCGATAGGGACTATGACTATAAGGAGATACAGCAATCCAGGGCTGAGACCGGGTCAGCGGAACTTCAGGATTCCAACAAATATGGTGCCATAAGGTTCCGGAACAACAAAAGGAAAACAAAAATCAAGATGGCGCTTAAAGGTGTAAGCTTCGTGTTAATAGCATCATTGTCCGGTGGTATAACTGCAGCTGTAATGGTGAACAGGATGCGTAATTCTTCAGGTCCGTACACGTATTCGCCAAATGGCGGTATGACCTTGCTGGAGCCAACAGGGATTTCACAAATTCCAAAAAGCAACATCAGCAGAGTTGCAGAAGCAGTTCGGCCGACTGTGGTAGGTATAAGCAATAATGCAGACAGCTTCTTTGGAGGTACCGTAGATAAGTTTATGGGATCCGGTGTAATATTTGATTCAAAGGGATATATAGTTACCAACTATCATGTAATTGATGGCGTAGAAAGGATAATGGTCAAAATACCGGGTGTTACAGATACCTATAAGGCTGATTTGGTGGGAAGTGATAAAACCTCGGACCTGGCTGTTCTGAAGATTAATTCTAACAGTCCCCTGCCGGCCGCAAAGCTGGGAGACTCAAAAAAGGTCAGGGTTGGCGATACGGCTATTGCAATAGGTAATCCTCTGGGTGATGAATTTGCGGGTACCGTTACCGCCGGAATAATAAGTTCCAGCAGCAGGCAGGTCAGTGCAATAAACCCGCAAAACGGCCAGGAGGTTTACTACAATGTGCTGCAGACCGATGCTGCAATAAATCAAGGAAGCAGCGGAGGACCGCTTTGCAATGAAAATGGTGAGGTTATAGGGATTGTAAGCCTGAGGCTCAACCAGCAGGATGTAGAGGGGATGGGTTTTGCCATCTGTTCTGATGAAGTTATAAAGGTAATTAACGAAATCACCCAGACCGGAAGTGTAAAGAGGCCATATATTGGCGTGTATGGTGCAACTGCACAGGGCAGTAATGGCGCTGACGGGGTCTATATTTATAAGGTGTATGAAGGAACGGGAGCTGAGGAGGCCGGTATAAAGCCCTGCGATATAATAGTTGAATTGAACGGAAAGAAGATAAAAACAAAGGAAGATTTTAATGCCATTGAAGAGGTAAGCAAAATTGGAGATGTACTGAAGTGCAAGATTTGGAGAGATGGAAAGGAAATCGAGTTCAATGTGAAGGTAAGCCAAAGGCCTTCGTAATATTATACCAAATAACAAAGTATGTGACATCCTCGTGTGTCACATACTTTGTTATGTCTGCTTTTAAAAAAAGGGGATTTAGTGTACAATATGAATATGACTGGACAGTTGCAGTAAATGACTTGACAAGTGGAAGTTGGGATGATGCCAATCAGATAATAAGATATCAAAATATATAATTGGGAAGAATGCGTAAAGAATTTACTGATTTCAATATAGATTAAGAAGATTCGGACTCAATAAACAGGCATTCACATAGCGGAGGGAATATACATGTTTTTAATAGTCGGACTGGGAAATCCCGGGGAGCAATATGAGGAAACAAGACACAATGTAGGATTTAAGGTTTTAGATTTGATGGCAAAGGAGTATAAAATTAGCATAAGCAGGATAAAATTTAAAGGTGTATATGGTGAAGGTAATATTGTCGGTGAAAAGGCAATACTTTTAAAGCCGCAGACCTATATGAACCTTAGTGGTGAAAGTGTAGGTGAAATTGCAAGGTTCTATAAGGTGCCGAAAGAGAACATAATAGTTATTTATGACGATATGAGCCTTGAGGTTGGAAGGATCAGAATAAGGTCAAAGGGGAGTGCCGGAGGGCACAATGGGATAAGAAGTATAATAGCCCATCTTTCTTCCGATGAATTTCCACGAATTAAGGTTGGAGTGGGACAGCCTAAAGCGGATTGGGTCAGCCATGTCCTCGGAAGGTTTGATGCTGCCGAAGAGGAAAAACTGAATAAGTCTTTTGGAGCGGTATTATCTTCCGTTGAAGCGATAATTGGCAGGGGAATAGATGATGCTATGAACAGATACAATTCCTTTAAGGTATAGCAGTACAAAAACAAGAGTGGAAATCGTTGGCTGATACATGCTGAAAAGGCTGTACTGTGACAAAATGATATTTTTAGGATGGTGTTTTTTACAATGAGACTTAAGGGACTTATGGCTCCGTTAAAAGAAAGTGATATATTCAAGAATTTTATTTCCGGGTTATCCCGCGACAGATATCCAGGGACAGTCTTTGGTTTGTCGGAATCTGCAAGGAGCTATGTGATATGCGGAATATTTGAAGAACTGAACAAGAATATAATTGTAATTACTCATAGTGACGTAGAGTGCAGAGCGCTGTATGAAGACTTAAGCCTGTTCACTCCAAATGTGTACTATTTTCCTTCAAAGGAGATTGTATTTTATAACGTTTATGCCATATCCGGCGACTTAAGATGGGAGAGGCTGAAGGTAATAAGGGAGATGCTGGGGCCGGGAAAGAAAATTATTGTTGCTTCCGCAGATTCTCTTGCTCCCCTCTATACTCCGGTGGAACTTTACAGAAAATATACCTTCAAAATATCCGTAGGCGATTCCGTCAGTCTTTCAGACATTGCCCACAAGCTTGTTCAGTGCGGCTATGAAAGGATGGAAATGGTGGATGGAAAAGGCCAGTTTTCCATACGGGGAGGGATAATGGATGTGTTTCCTCCTATCTCCTCTATGCCATATAGAATAGAGCTGTTCGGTGATGAAGTGGATTCCATACGAAGCTTCAATACAGAGTCACAAAGAAGTATAGACAAGGTAAATGAGATTGAAATTTTTCCTGCAAAAGAAATAGTACTTGAGAAGCACAATATTGAAGAAGGCTATAGTTTAATAGAAAAGGATTTAACGGACAGGCTGGCTAAATTTGATAAAAAAAAGGATAAAGAAGCCTGGGAAAAAATTCAGTCGCTGACAAAGGCTAACCTTGAGTCACTTAAGGAAAACTGGAGCTTTGAAACTATAGACAGTTATGTTCCATATTTCTATGAAAGAACCTCGGATTTCTTTGATTATATGGAGGATTCCGTAATTATTATTGATGATTCACAAAGATGCAAGGGAAAGTTGGATAGCCTGTATTTTGAGTTTGAGGACTCATATATATCTCTTTTACAGAGAGGCGATGTACTGCCCCGACAGGGAGAGCTTCTAGTTGACAAGGAGGTTCTCTTGAACAAGCTCAAGGCCTCAAGAATAATAGCTTTGAGTGCCATGGGAAGAACTCAGGACATAGTTACTCCTGCCACTACTGCTTCCTTTTCGCAGATTACTCTGCACAGCTATCATGGACAACTGGATATGCTTATTGACGATATAAAGGAAAAAAAGAGAAGGGGTTTCAGAACCTTGATACTCTCCGGAACAAGGCCCAGGGGAGAGAGGCTTGTTAGTACTCTCAAGGAAAGAGGCATCGAAAGTATATACAGGGATATTGTGGGAGAGATGCATGAAGGAGAAGTGGTGATTACCTTCGGCAACCAATTGAAGGCTTATGAGTATCCGGAACTGAAAGTATGTGTCATATCGGACAAGGAAGTTTTTGGGGAGTCTAAAAGGAAAGCAGCAAAAAAACTGCCAAAGAAGGGCGTCAGTAAGATAAAGAGTTTCACAGAGCTCAAGCTGGGGGATTATGTGGTACATGTAAACCACGGTATTGGAGTATACAAGGGTATAAAGCAGCTCGAGGTAGAGGGGCTTAAAAGGGACTTTTTAGAAATAACCTATGATGCGGATGCTACCCTGTATGTACCTGTTGAACAGCTGGACATGATACAGAAGTATATAGGCAGCGAGGGGAAGGCACCTAGGATAAACAAGCTTGGAGGAACCGAGTGGGCAAAGGCAAAGGCCAAGGTCAAAAAATCCATAAATGAAATAGCAGAGGATCTTGTCAAGCTGTATGCATCCAGGTCCATGGTGAAGGGATACAAGTTCAGCAACGATACTGTATGGCAGAAACAGTTTGAAGAAGAGTTTCCCTATGAGGAGACACAGGATCAGATTACATCTCTTCAGGAGATAAAGACGGATATGGAATCGGATAAGCCAATGGATAGATTGCTCTGTGGGGATGTAGGCTATGGAAAGACAGAAGTTGCGGTAAGGGCTGCCTTTAAGGCAATTATGGATGGAAAGCAGGTGGCTTTCCTGGTGCCCACTACTATTTTGGCAGAGCAGCATTATAACAATATGCTGAAGAGGTTTTCCGATTTTCCGGTGACGGTGGATATGATAAGCAGATTCAGAACTTCAGCACAGGTAAAGGATACTCTGAAAGCTGTAAAGGAAGGTAATGTTGATATTCTGGTGGGAACCCACAGAATTCTGCAGAAGGATGTACAGTTTAAGGATCTGGGGATTTTGATTGTAGACGAGGAGCAGAGATTCGGAGTTACCCACAAGGAGAGGATAAAGAATTTCAAGAAAAATATAGACGTTCTGACCCTTACTGCCACCCCGATTCCGAGAACACTTCACATGTCGCTGACGGGCGTGAGGGATATAAGTGTTATAGAGACGCCGCCGGAGGAGAGGTATCCCATTCAAACTTATGTTGTGGAATACAATGAACAGCTCACAAGGGATGCCATACTAAGAGAACTGGGAAGGGGAGGGCAGGTATTCTTCGTATACAATAGAGTGGCAGATATCAATCAGATGGCCGGGTACCTTACAAATCTTATACCTGAAGCAAAAGTAGCAGTTGCCCACGGACAGATGACAGAAAGGGAACTGGAGAAGGTAATGATGGAGTTCATGAATAACGACTATAATATTCTTGTGGCCACCACCATTATTGAAACCGGCATCGACATTCAAAATGTGAATACCATGATTATATATGATGCCGACAGGATGGGACTGTCACAGCTGTATCAACTCAGAGGAAGGGTAGGAAGATCCAACAGGATAGCTTATGCATATTTTACCTACAAAAAGGATAAGATACTCTCTGAAGTTGCAGAAAAGAGGTTAAAGGCAATCAAGGAGTTTACGGAGCTTGGATCCGGCTTCAAAATTGCTATGAGAGATTTGGAAATCAGAGGCGCGGGAAATATGATGGGCTCAGCTCAGCATGGCCACATGGCTGTAGTGGGTTATGATCTTTACTGCAGAATGCTGGAGGACACCGTAAAGCTCGTAAAAGGGGAAATAGACAAGGAACCTGTGGAAACCACGGTGGAGATAAAGATTGATGCATATATTCCCGGGACTTATATACAGGATGAAATGCAGAAGATAGAAGTATATAAAAAGATTGCGGCAATAGGCAGCTTTGAAGATGTTATGGATGTGAAGGAGGAATTGGAGGATAGATTTTCCGAAATACCTCAATCCGTATATAACCTCATGAATATAGCATATATACGAAGCCTTGGAAAACAGCTCGGTATACTGGAAATAAAGGAACGGGGCAGCGAGGTGAACTTCCAGTTCGAGGACAGGGATAGGCTCAGCGACAATCTGATAAAGGCCCTGATGAAAAAGTACAGTAAAAAGATTGTTTTCAAATTAGGGGAAAAGCCCAATATTGCCTATAAGCTGTCTGAGACGAAGAAGGAAGATGCTCTTGTGACCTTTAAAGAGATGCTGCAGTATATGCTGATGACAAATCAGGATGAAAAAATTAGCAATTGAAAAAAATGTGAAATATGTTTATAATAAAAAAAGACTATTATGAGAAGAGTGGGGGAATACAGGTGAATAAGTTCAAGAGATTATTGAGTATAGCGGCTATCGGAATACTTACATTATCTTCTGCTGGATGTGTAATAAAGACACAGGAAGGTAAGGATAATACGGTTGTCGGTAAGGTAGGCGATACCAAGATTACTGTTGCTGATGTTAAAAAATTAATGGCGAACGAGGTGGAAGGGATCAAAGCCCAATACGGCGCTAACTATAAGAACAACGATCAGGCGATGTCCACTTTGCAGCAGGATTATACCACTACATTGGATAATTTGGCAGAGGATAAGATTCTTTACTTAGCCGGAAAGGAAATGAATCTGCTTCCCGATCCAAATAAAGCTGATGGAGAAGTTCAAGCTCTTTTGGATTCGATAAAAATGTACCAATATGGTAATGATCAAACCAAGATGGAGCAAGGTCTTGAACAGAACGGAGCGACAGTGGATTCTTTGAGGGACAGCCTGAAGGAAGAGTTAAAGGACAATCCCGAGGCGTTCACTGCTGAAAAGGTAAGATATGCTGTTGCCAAGGATGTTACTGTATCAGATGATGATGTACAGGCGTATTATACCAAGAATATTTCCATATATACAACCCAGCCGGGTGCTGATATGTGGCATATTGTAGTTGCTACGGAAGATGAGGCAAAGAATGTAAAGGCTCAGCTTGACAAGGGAGCAAAATATGAGGATATGGCAAAGCAGCACAGCACTGACGCAGATACAAAGGATAAGGGCGGTGAGATGGGATATCTTTATTATACAAATACCGCCAAGGATAAGGATATGCTGGCTACTGCCCAAAAGCTGAACGAAGGACAGATTTCTGATCCTGTAAAAACCACACTGGGATGGGAGATAGTAAAGGTTACCGGAGTGCAGAGGGAGGCAAAAGTTATACCTCTTGCTGACAAGAAGGCTGATATCAAGGATGAACTAATTGCCCAGAAAAGGCAGACTACATATAGCGATAAAGTAGCTGCGTGGAAGAAACAGTACGGTTATTCAGTAGACGAAAGTAAGCTTTTGAAAAATATATTTTAATAAAGGGTTTTACAAACGAAGCTTAACTTATACATGCTTCAAAATACTGAATCTTCAACAGTTTTTGGGCATGTATAAGTTAATATCCAAGTTGAAAACCCTATAAAAGGACGAATCCGGAGAGATTCGTCCTTTTATTTATGTATATATTTCACAGTTTTGTATGGGGGCCGTTGTTAATTCTAATAATACCCTTTATTTGTGCATAAAATTTCTTGTTGAGAAAGATAATATTAATGCAAGTAGAATATATGAAATTTAAATAAAGGAGGGTAAATTAATGAAGGCCACAGGTATTGTAAGACGAATAGATGACCTTGGGAGAGTAGTTATACCGAAAGAGATAAGAAGAACGCTGAGAATACGAGAAGGAGATCCTCTTGAAATTTTCACTGACAGAGAAGGCGGAGTAATACTGAAGAAATACTCTCCTATTGGTGAACTAAGCGACTTTTCCAAAGAATATGCAGAGTCTTTACAGCAGGCAATTGGACATATAGTGCTTATAGTGGATAAGGATGCCATTATATCAGCCAGCGGTGCACCTAAAAAGGACTACGTGGAAAAGCGTGTAAGCGATGAGTTGGAAAAGGTAATGGAGGAAAGAAAGACTGTTACCCTTGGAGAAGGTGGGAATAAAACAATACCTCTGTATAAGGACGAGGAAATTGAGGGAAAGTATTCTACTGCAGTTATTTCTCCTATAACAGCAGAAGGAGATGCAATAGGAGCCGTTATCATACTATCCAAACAAAATGGGGAAAAGTTTGGAGAATTAGAAATGAAACTGGCTGAGACCGCATCTGCCTTCCTTGGGAAGCAAATGGAACAATAACATATTAATGCCCCTTTTACTCCATCTGAATTATAGCCACAGAATATATATATTATTCATTGATACAAATATTTTTTTTATTGGTAATAATGACTGCCTGATAAAAATAAAAATAACTAGATGGTGATATGTTTAGAACTATAAATAAAATTTATAGTTCTAAATTTTTATTACCGGGTTTGAACTAAAGATGCGGAAATTTAAACCTTTAGTATTCGACTGAGAAAATATCGAATCTTCACCGATTTTTCCGCATGTAAAATTTCATCATATATTACAACAATAAAATATCCAATCTTCACGGATTTTTATTGTTGCTCATTCAAAAGAAATTTTACATGCCAGGCGATAAGTTAAGATATAAATTTCCGCATCTATATCGGAGGTATGGAGATGAAAAAGCAGTCGTTATTGAAGGGGACGGTAATTCTTGGAGCAGCAGGTGTATTTGCCAGGTTTTTGGGTTTGTTTTTCAGGATTCCTCTTGCAGCGTTAATTGGGGATGAAGGAATTGGTTATTATCAAATGTCATACCCCTTGTATATGTTTTTTATTGGACTTTCTACCGGTATTCCTGTGGCAATTTCAAAGATGGTATCAGAGAGGAACGCCTTGAATGATGAGGATGCCATTATTCAAGTGGTAAAAAAAGCAATACTTACTATGATTATTCTGGGTGGAGGCTTTTCTTTAGTATTCCTCATATTTCCTGAACAATTGGTAAAGTTTTTCAAATGGGACAGAAAAGCTGTATTCTCACTGATGGGTATTGGAGCAGCTCCACTGTTTATATCCATAATGAGCGTTTTTAGAGGTTTTTTTCAAGGTATGCAGAATATGACACCTACTGCTATTTCACAAATAATTGAACAAATTGGCAGAGTGGTTTTTGGAATAGGATTAGCTATACTTCTACTTCCAAAAGGAATAGAATACGCGGCTGGTGGCGCTGCATTTGGAGCAGCTGCCGGTGGAGTTGTAGGGTTTATATATTTGTATGGGAAGTACATATTTTTAAAAGGAAAATCTATCAGGAAAAGCAGCAGCAATGATGGTGGCAGAATACTTACAGAATTATTACATATAGCAATCCCGGTGTCTTTAGGTGCGGCGGTAGGAACTATTATGAATCTGCTGGATTCCATATTGGTTCCTCAGATGCTGCTTAAAGGGGGATATACCTTCAAGCAAGCTGCCATTTTATATGGGCAGTTGACTGGAAAAGCAATGGTCTTGATAAATGTACCACTGACACTTTCAATAGCCTTATGTGCCTCTTTAGTTCCCATAATTGCTGAGACTTTTATTTTAAATAGAAGACTTGAAGTAATAAATAAAGTAGAATCTGCGGTGAAGGTGTCTATGGTCATATCTTTGCCTTCAGTTTGCGGGTTATTCTTTCTAGCCACACCTATTTTACAGCTTATATTTCCTCGTAATCCTGAGGGTTATGATATATTGAGGTATGCCTCTCTGTGCCTGCCCTTCATA
>JAUZPH010000330.1 GCA_030706065.1 Bacillota bacterium
ATTATACCACGATTATAGATTCGGTTAACACTCGCCGGGGATAATTTTATATGCTATAATCTGAATTATGAATATGGCTTAAATCAGGTGGTACACGGCTTATATTGCATGTACCCTGAAGCTTCACCTTTCATTAATAATAAAGCAAGGAGATTCTAAATGGACAAACATTATGGAAACCTGCAGAAGATACGAAACGGACGCAGAACCTTTTCTATAACCCCTCATATTCCCGGAGGTTTTACTACTCCCGAAACTCTGGAGAAGATAGCAGCTGTTGCAAGAAAATATAATGGAGCAATAAAAATAACCTCCGGCCAGAGGATTATGATAACAAACCTCAAACAGGAGGATCTGATGACAATATGGCAGGAACTCGGCATGGAACCGGCAATTAAAAGCCCCTATTCCGTAAAGAATGTTGAGATGTGCCCGGCAGGCTTCTGCAAAAGGTCAAAATATAATACCATCGGCATTGGCATGAAGATAAGCAGGAAATTCCACGGTGCCGAGATGCCTAACAGAACAAAGATTGGAGTTTCCGGCTGCAGGGGAGCCTGCGGCAGCGTATATGCAAAAGACGTGGGAGTAATAGCCGACGTAACCGGCTTTATTGTTACTGCCGGCGGTTCAGCAGGTTACTTCCCAAGGCTGGCGGATATAATTGCAAAGGACATCACCGAACAGGAAGCCTTCGAGCTTGTTGAAAGAATACTCAACTTCTACAAGTCCACCGCCGAGTTCGGAGAAAAGCTTGGCCCCTTCATTGACAGGATAGGCCTTGATAATTTTAAAAATGCAGTTTTAGGAGCATCCTAGATTACCGGGATGCTCTTTTTTGTTCTATAAAATGAGAAGCCCCGGAATGCTTTTACAGCTTCCCGGGGTTTTATTATTTACATCTTTATATTACTTCAAGGCTTCAACGGCTCTTTCGGCCCATTTAGAATCCCTGTATATGGCCCTTCCAACCCCAATAAGATCTGCCTTCCCATCGGCAAGCAGCCTTTCAACTGCTGCAGCCTCAGTGATTCCACCGGTTAAAAGCACCGGAATGGATACAACTTTCTTGAGCGCTTCTGTGAGAAGCGAAAAATATCCCTGCTCCGCTTCAGAAGCACCCGGAATTGTATATCCGCAAAAGCCTCCAGAAATATCCAGTATGTCGACGCCGGCCTTTTCAAATTCCACTGCAGCTGCCTTGCTGTCCTCTATAGTACTGCCGCCCTTCATATAGTCGGCTGCACCCAACCTCAGCAGTACAGGAAATTCTTCGCCGACTGTTTCGCGAACTGCCTTGATCACCTCAAGATGGATTTTGATACGTCCCTTCACATCTCCGCCATACTCATCATTTCTCTTGTTGGCCAGCGGAGAGAAAAATTGATTCAGCAGATATCCATGGGCGGAATGTATCTCTACACCGTCAAAGCCTGCCTCCTTTACACGCCTAGCAGCTTCCTTGAAGTTATTCACTATTCCCTTTATGTCCTCTTTGGTAAGTTCCCTGGATACAGTACCTTTCCTTGGATTCGGCACAGCGGATGGCCCCACAACCTCTTTACCGGTAACCTCGGGGCTGGCTGCACTTCCTGCATGATTTATCTGCATCACTGCCTTCGAACCATTTTGATGGATTATATGAGATAGCTCCTTCAGCCTTTCCACAACGCTGTCCTCAGCTATTGAAAGCTGCTGATGGCTTGCCTTCCCCTCCTGGCTTATGAAACTGTGCTCTATGATAATCAGCGATATATAGCCGCCCTGTGACTTTTCATTATAATAATCCAAAATATCACTGCTGACCTTTCCGTCAACCTCTCCCTTTGAAGTAGCCATCGGAGGCATTACAAGGCGGTTCTTTAAAGTGAGTCTTTTTGTTTCAAGCGGTTTAAGTAACTCTGACATATATTCGTCACTCCTTTATCTATTTCTGCCGGTTGATGCACTGCCTTCCCTGCAGGCTTCTACAGCTCATGCAGGCAGTTTACGGTCTTCCAGTTTCTCGTTGTCGCTGCAGTCTTAAGTTTTTTCTCAAAAAGGGCATTATTCAATTTCGTGTTTCCGTACCCATTGGGACAATATAAATACACTTCCCTTGACACTATCAAAAACCTCTCATTCTCTTCCTTTTTCACTTCCAGGGATGCGGTGGCATCCGGTTCCGGGTCATCCGACAGAAAGGTTATGTGAAGCTTGGCAGTATCTATACCTGTATCTTTAAGAAAAGGATTGTTTTTGACTATACCCTCAAGCTCCCTGGCAGTACGAATAATAATCTTTACAGGAAATCCAAAGGTTTCAGCTATTTTATCCCCGATGACATCTGCCAGTTTTACAGTGTCGGCGGGCTCATAGTCAAAGGCTGCATTTCCGCTTTGCACATAGGTTTTCACATTTTTAAATTCAAGAGCCTCCAGCATGCTTCTAAGGTCAGCCATCTTTATTGTCCTTTGTCCGCTGACATTGATTCCCCTTAATAACGCTATATATCTCATCTAAAAAACCCCTTTTGAAAAAAGCAATAATATTAAACTTCTTCAAGCATGAACTTAATCCATACTCCCAATAATCTATTTCTTGTGCCTTACACAGCTAACGGGCTTTCCTACTGCAATATTCCCATAACATAATTTGTTGCAGTCTATGCAGTTAACTATGTCCTGCTCCCGGCCGTTCTGCAGCTTTGAAGGGAATTCCGGGTCTGCTATAAGGGCTCTTCCAATACCCACAAGATCGCAGAGTCCCTCAGTAAGAGCCTTTTCTGCATTCTCAGGTATATTAAAGCCGTTAACTGTAAGTACCGGAATACCTAAGGCTTTCTTTACAGGTGCTGCGAACTCGGCAATTTCGCCGGTGTTACTTTTTCCGGGAGAGATATTCATTAAGTCAACCCCTCTTTTTTCAAGTACCCTGGCAAACCTTACGCTGTCTTCAATAGTATACCCGCCATTGGCCCATTCAACAGGGGTATGCCTGTAGGATACAATAAAATTCTCTGATACATTCTTCCGTATGGAAGATACTATATCAAGTCCGTATCTCATCCTGTTTTCAAAGCTTCCGCCGAACTTATCCGCCCTTCTGTTTTGTATAGGAGAAAAGAACATGTTCAGAAGGAAGCCGTGAGCTCCATGTATATCAACTCCGATAAAGCCTGCCTTTTCAGCCATTCCGGCAGCATATCCGAAGGCCTCTATTGATTCCTCCAGCTCTTCGGTGGTAATACCCCTCATTCCCGGCCTTTCACTTACCCAGACTCCGTCGGACTCATTGAAGAGGTGTGCACGAATCTGAAGTATTGGTGCAGCTCCTCCCTCGGCAATAGCCCGGGCCAGTTTCGATACCTTTTCAAAAAATCCCTCGGCCTTGAACAAATCCACATCCGTGCCCTCGACTATTACTGCTGCTGCTCCACCTTTCGCCCTAGCTGCATAGTACTCCACTGCCTCCTGTGAATCAACTCCCATACAGGTATATGTAGGAGGAAATACAATACGGTTTTTTAAAGTTGTATTTTTGATCTTTAATGGCTCAAATAATTTCATGATAACACTCACTCCCATTATTTAATTGTTTCATCTCTTAATCCTAAATCTTTTCTGTAACAAGGCAAGCCAAAGAGTTCTCATCATAATAACAAACTCTGTTTCTTCCGGTATTCTTGGCCTTATACAGTGCTTTGTCCGCATTCTTATACAGCGCCTCGTTGTCTTCTGCCGTCTCCGGATAGGTGGCAATTCCCAGAGAGATTGTAATATTTATCTCCTTATTATCGGGCAGTATGAACTTATGAGCCTCGACTTCTTTTCTGATCCTCTCGGCTATTTCACAGGCTTTCTTGCATGAACAGTCCATAAGAAGCATGGAAAACTCCTCTCCGCCATTTCTGGAAACCACATCAAAGCTTCTGCAGCCGTGCCTCAGCAGCTCTCCCAACTGCTTCAATACTGAGTCTCCTGCCTGGTGTCCATAAGTATCATTGACCCTCTTGAAATGATCTATATCTACAATAACTATGGAAAGCACCCTTGATTTTTCCTGTGCCTCCTGCAAAGCAGCATTATAGAGAAGGTCAAAGCTTCTCACATTGTTAAGCCCGGTTAGAAAGTCCCTTTTATTCTCCTTCTTTAAATTTCTAACAAGACTATTGGACAGTGCTATGGTCTCCGAGTAATAATATAACAACCCTCCCAGCGTGATGAATCCCAGACTGTAAAAAATCAGTACCTTCATGAGAAGAGAGTAGTCCCGGATAACGGAATAAAGTGCAAAGAAGGAATTTATCTGACAGAAAATAATCATTAGTATCCACTTTGTCTTCCTGCCATTTTTGCCCTTTGAAATCAAACCGCATCCCGCAGCTGCTGTAAGCACAAATAGTGCCCCTGTCAGGGAGGCACTGCTTATACCGCTGTAAAAGGTCCTGAATCCCGCTATTATAACCCCTCCGACTAACGAAGCCAACGGCCCTGCATAAATCGAAGCCACAATAAGGGAGATATATCGAAAATCCACTACTATTGCACCTGTAACCTGCACGCCGAAAAATATAAGCACGCAGCCTGTAACACCTGCCATAGCACCTGCAAAAAGCCTGTGTTTGACAGGTGAACCATGACTCAACGGCCTACTTAAAAAATGCTGGCCTATTATAAATAATGCTGCAATTAAAATAGCCGCATTTACAAATAACTGCTTAATCAATGAAATCCTTCCTTTGACATCTTTATTGGACATCCCTATAGTAGGACATACCAAATAATATGATATCAAATTTATGTGAGTTTTAACATAGC
>JAUZPH010000331.1 GCA_030706065.1 Bacillota bacterium
ATAAAAATCGGTGAAGATTCGATATTTTCTCAGGCGAAGGCTAAAGGTTTAAATTTCCGTATCTTTAGTATGTTCAATATATTATTTAATATTTAATTTTCTGAATATTCCCACTCTTCCTTGACTTTTCCATATTTTCGTTGTATAATAAAAGAAAAAATACTTCCATCTAATTATCTCTCTTGAGGGGTGATATTCAAAAACCTTTGTAATGAAAGTCAAAATATCCGAAGTTAAGGGGTGATCCAAAATTCATCTAATACGTGAGGATAGGGGATGATTCCACCAAAAGGTTTATTTTTTTCAGATTATGCATGAGTTGAAGTTGTAAAAAATCTGTTTTGATGGGAGTGATGGCACAATCCTTTAATTCTGATAAATACGGAGGATTACGCCAATGTGCTAGTTAATTATATAAAAAGAGGCATACCTCATGGTGTGCCTCTAATTATTTTCCTCCGTAAGCTGCTTTAGTCCGGCTCGGACTATCTCCTGAACCCTTTCCGTAAGGTCCTTCTGCTCTTCCTTGGGAAGGCTGCTCACATATATTGGCTTATGGAACATTATCTTGATAGTGTGTCCCGTTACTTTCTTCCCGACTTCAAGCACCCTGTAGGTACCGTCAATGGAAAAAGGCACAATGGGGGCACTTGCCTTCAGTGCAACCTTCAGGCTGCCCTTCTTCATAGTTCCCATTGTAGAGGATAAACTTCTTGTCCCTTCTGGAAAGATGACCATGGAATATCCATTCTTTATATTCTCCGCCCCTTGATTTATAACCCTTATGCTTTCCTTGACATTATCCCTGTCAAGGAAGACAGTTTTGATGCTCCTCAGCCAGTTAGGGATTAAGGGAAGTTTTTCAATTTCCGTCTTGGCTATAAACCCGGTAACCTTATCAACAGCGGGTATCATTGCGAAGGCATCAAAGATCGCCTGGTGGTTGCCAACAAAGAGACATGCCTCCTCAGGGATATTTTCCTTGCCGTAGACCTCAAGCTTCGTATTTGAAGCCTTCAGTACATGTCTTGCTATTTTCTGCACTTTTTTAAAGGCATATTCTGCAGCTTTCTTTTCGTCTTTCTTTTTCAATCTTTCCACCTTGATCAGACTCAAACTGTTAAAGGCTAGATATACTCCAAAATAACCATACCAAAGTAATTTCATATCTGCATCTCTCCTATTTTATTATATAGAAAGTGAAAATCTAATTACATTGAGCTTTCCCATAAATCCTTGAAGATTGGATATTTTGGGACAGCTCAATGTAAAGATTTTATTACTTTCTATATAGGTACCACTATATTTATACACCTGGGCAATACTTCAAATTCAATTTCTTTTCTCCTGAAGGCCTCGCCATCAATGTTGACGGAGATTTCATCCTCACATATTATTCTCACCTTTTTCGACCTGTAAAAGTGCACTTCCCTTATACTCTCATGCTCTCCCTTCATGAGCCTCGGAAATAACCTTATAATCTTGAAGGTTCCGACCCTATCAACATGGCATATATCAAAACTCCCGTCCCACAATTCCGCATAAGGCGCAACCTTCATTCCACCACCATAATACCTGCCATTGGCAACAGCTGCCAGAAGGGTTTCAGTAATGATTTCCCTGTCATCCAGGACTATCCGCATTTTTTTGCTCTTATACCCAAACACCGTCAAAAAAATACTTATGAGATATGCAAACTTTGCCGGGAGCAGAGGAAGTTTTTTGAGCCTCGTTGAATTATAATTTATTTCCGCATCCAGTCCCACGGAGGATATATTGATAAAATACTTGTCATGTGCCTTGCCCAAATCCATGGGAACCGCTTCACCTCTGATGCTTTTTGATAGTATATCCTCCCAGGAAACCTCAGCACACAGACTTCTGATAAAATCATTGCCGCTGCCGGTGGGTATCACTGCCAGAGAACTGCTGCTGCCTACCATACCGTTCAAAACTTCGTTAAGTGTACCGTCGCCCCCCACGGCGTAAATTCTGATATCTTCATCAGAAGCATACCTCCTGGCGATTTCAGTGGCATGTCCCGGGGCTTTTGTTATTTCAATTTCCGGCTCAACCCCATTTTCACTGCAAATTTCCTTTATTTTGGATATTCGTCCTACAGTTATACCTTTCCCTGCATGAGGGTTTATAATAAAAATGTGCCTCATCAATGCTACCTCTTTCGTTTATGTTATTCTGAACTATGAAAGTGAAAATAAAAAGATTTTCCTCTTCATCTGATTTTCCTCTTGCACAAGCGTTAATTTTATTATTATAATTATTTTATTATATTTATTATCTTTAGTACAGACAATATTTGAAACGGTTCTATCCTATGATAATGACACAAACTGGAAAGGCACTTTTAGGAATTTTGTATTATATGCTTACAATCGTTGATAGATTGATTATAATAATTAAAAATTCTTTTTAATTTGAATACAAAAATAAAAAATAATTGATAAAATACTATTGCAAAAATTCATTATGCATATTATAATTATTCTAATATTAAATAATAAGTGCATTGACAAAGAGAGTACATTCTATGTTGATTCAAAGCGAGCAGAGGGCGGTGGGAGCTCTGTATGATACTGGTATGGAAGAACACTTTCGAGCAGCCACCCGAAATCTTAGAAAAGTAGGCTTGGCCGGTAGTCCACCGTTAAAAGGAATAGGTATCGAGAATCTTTAACCTATTTTAATAAAAGGTTGGTTGATCCGTACTGATGATGAGTGGGCTTTACATAAGCTAACTAGGGTGGTACCGCGAGATTATATCCCGTCCCTATACTATTAAGTATAGGGACGGGATTTTTATTTTACTTGAGAATTTACACTTTAAAGGAGGAAAGGTATATGGAAAGAATTTTTGTAAGTGAACTGGCAGAACATATAGGTGAAGTTGTAGTATTAAAAGGTTGGATTCATAAAATCAAGGACCTGGGAAAGGTCTCCTTTATAACTTTAAGGGACAAAAGCGGACTGGTTCAGGTTGTCGTTGAAAACAGCAAAATCGTTGACCTGAAGCTTGAAAATAGTGTAACTGTCACCGGCATGGCAACAGCAAACAGCAAGGCTCCGGAAGGAATAGAAATTCAAAATCCTGATTTTACAATCATGGGAAAAGCCTATTATGAGATGCTGCCTTTTGAGGTAAGCGGATATAAAATGAAGGCCTCTTTGGAGTCACAGCTTGACCACCGAAGTATAAGCTTAAGGATACCAAAGGCCAGAGCAGTGTTCAAGATTCAGGAGGAAATAGTAACTGCCTTCAGGGCGTACCTGAAGGAAAGAATGTTCAGTGAAATTCATACTCCAAAGATAATATCCTCCAGCACTGAGGGTGGTTCTGAAATGTTTACTGTTAACTATTTTGACAGAAGGGCCTTCCTTGCACAGAGCCCTCAGTTCTACAAGCAGATGATGGTTGGCGCAGGCTTTGAAAGAGTATACGAAATCGGTCATGCCTATCGTGCGGAACTGCACAACACCTGGAGGCACTTGAACGAATATGTCAGCCTAGATGTGGAGATGGGCTTCATCGAGGATGAGTTTGACCTTATGAAGCTGGAGGAAGGCTTCTTGAATTATCTTTTTCAGCACCTTTCGAAAACCTGTGCAAAGGAACTCAGGATGCATGGAATCGAACTTCCGGAAAAGCTGGATATTCCAAGGATTCCCCTCAGCGAGGCTCAGGATATTCTTCTTGAAGAGTTTGAAAAGAGGTCCCCGGTAGGCAACATTGATGCCGAAGGTGAAGTCTTGTTCAGTAAATATGTAAAAGAAAAATACGACAGTGACTTTGTATTCTTAACAAAATACCCGATATCCAAGAGGCCGATGTATACCATGCCGGATATGGATTATCCCGGAATGACAAAGAGCTTTGACCTTATATACAAAGGGCTTGAAATAACTACAGGAGGTCAGAGAATTCACGATTATGAGATGCTTAAGGAAAATATAGTAAAATTCGGCCTTGTGCCTGAGGACTTCAGCTTCTATCTTGACAGCTTCAAGTATGGGATGCCGCCTCACGGAGGATTCGCCATAGGACTTGAAAGGCTCACCATGAAAATTTTAAACCTTACAAACATCAGAGAAGCAACACTGCTTCCAAGAGATATGAAGAGGTTGGAACCGTAAAAAAATGGGGGGCTATTTTACAGATGCGGAAATTTAAACCTTTAGTATTCGACGGAGAAAATATCGAATCTTCACCGATTTTTCGAAGGCGATAAATTAAAATATAAATTTCTGCATCTATATACGGATTGTTTTAAGAAATTATGCCGTTATAATTGGGGGTGCGGTATGAATATTAAAATTTCCACTAGAGGAGGAGCTGGTTTAATGAAAGTTACAGTTGACGAAATAAACAAGATTGCAAGATTGGCAAAGCTGAAATTCAGTGATGAGGAAGCAGCTAAGTTTGCAGATGAATTTGAAAAGATACTGGATTATTTTAATGCACTGAATAAATTTTCTCTTGATGATATAGACCTGCATGCGGTAGAGAAAGATGCAGCTTCCGTTACCCGTGCAGATGAGAGCACGGAATTTACGGATAAGCAAAGCCTCTTCAGCAATGTCAAGTCAATGAGAGATACTTATATTCAAGTTCCAAAGATATTAGAGTAAGGAGGCTTATTATGCAGTACGAGGCAATGAGTGCAGAAGATATTGTAAAAGGCATAAGACAGGGAAGCTTTTCCCCTGTTGAAATAGTGAAAGAATGCTATAAAAAAATCAATTCTACCGAAGAAAAAGTTGGAGCCTTTTTG
>JAUZPH010000332.1 GCA_030706065.1 Bacillota bacterium
CTACAAATTTAAACTTGCTTGAAAAATCGGTGAAGATTCGATATTTTCAAACAAGTTTAAATTAAGTTTACATAATGGATATCTATAGTATTATCATTTTTCTAAATAGTATTAAAAAATTTATAAAGCTCTAAATTATTCAAGCATACGTCTCAAAAATTCACCATCAATGATAAGCCCTGGGAGAAAGTTCTGAAACATGGAGACTATGCCCATTATCCCTGCTATATCTTTGGGATTGTACATCTGTTTTAAGTTGTCCCTGCTGACAGTCACCGGAAAGGGCATTGAATGTGACATTTTGACGGAGAGTTTCTTTATATCCGATTTCAACTTTTCATATTCATCCGATTGTACGTAAGGCCTGAGGTGTTTCCAGCTCTCTATAAGAAATGAAGGAAAGTTAGCCAGCGCTCTGAAGTCACTGGCGATATCAAAGGAGCCGTGGACCCTTGCAATGTCCTCATATAATCCGCGGATGCTCAAAGGCGCCTCACAGTATTCAATGAGGTTTATTTCCAATAAATTCGGCTGTATGCCGGGAGCAAGCTCGCCTTTTACCGTAGTTTCACCACACACAGGCCTTTCACTCAAGGCCTCCGCCCAGGCGCTTGCAATAATCAAAAGCTTTGGGTTTGCATAATTGAAAGTTGAGACTATCTTTCTTATGTTCATAATTTGAGCTGTATCGTAATAATGCTGCCAGTTAATCTTTGGTACTACTGCCGACATATCCGGATTTCCTAATGTCCTGCTGCATTCCTCCATATTTTCCGTCAGCATATTGGGCCTTACCTGGCTCCAGCCTAGAGATAAAAAGCTTTCATAAAGAGCTAGAGTCCTGAAGATAAAATTTACCATCGGCACTTTTAGAACACACTTTATATCATCATAAAGTTCTTTTAACGAACCGGAAATATTCTCGTCTAAAATCTCAGGAACGGCATAACTATCCAGCACTTTTATCCCCACATCTCTAATAATCTAAATACTATTTTCATATTATGAGCCACCTTCAGGTTTGTGCACTCATATGGACTCTAAAGAAATAAAGTAAATAAAGCACATTTATATGTAACATTTGGAGGTTTCCTACATATTATGAACTGATAACCTGAAATAGCTGGGGGTTCTTTATGAGCCGCAATAATGAAGACAATGATAGCAGGAAGGAAAAAAAGTTCAGACTGAGAAAGATTAATCCAAAAGATATCCAATTGCCAAAGGGATATACCATAGATGTTTTCGCCCATCAACTCACAACGCCTATCAGTCTGCTCCTTACACCAGATGGCCAAACGTATGTAGCAGACTCCGGCATAACTGATAATAACGGAAAGATTCTCCGTCTTAATGGAAAACATTTTGAAGTGTTTGCCGAGGGCTTCAACCCACCCCTGACAGGAATAAATTATTTTAATGGAGATATATATGTGTCCCATAGGGGAGTAATCTCCATAGTCAAACCCAATGGCAAGGTTATAGACATATTATCTGGTCTTCCGAGCTTTGGAGATCATCATAACAATCAGGTTGTTTTCGGAAGCGACGGCAAGATGTACTTTGGCCAGGGCACCGCCACAAATTCCGGAGTCGTCGGAGAGGATAATATAGAATGGGTAAAAAAATATCCTTTCTTTCACGATTACCCCGCTAGTACCATTTATTTAAATGGATTGAACTTTAAATCCCGGAACATACTGGCCGAAAATCAATACGAGGAAACCTTCACCGGTGCCTATTCCCCCTTTGGTATACCTACAGTTAATTTGGAACCTGTAAAAGGGATTTTAAAAGCCAGTGGGAGTATACTCAGGGCAAATCCTGACGGTTCCGGCCTTGAGCTTGTAGCCTGGGGACTCAGAAACCCCTTCAGAATAAAGTTTGACAGATTTGACAGGCTCTTTGCAGCAAACCACGGAATGGATGTACGAGGAAGCCGTCCCATTGAAAACTCATCGGATGAATTTCAAGTAATATATATGGGAATGTGGTACGGGTGGCCGGATTACACAGGAGGACTTCCTGTTACCTATGCTGACTATAAACCAAGGAACTATCCGCAGCCTCAGTTTCTTCTGGCTCAGCACCCGATGAATCCTCCAAAACCCTTCGCTGTCTTTGAACCTCATTCGGCAATTATGGGTTTCGATTTTAACCGTCATGAATGTTTTGGTCCCATAGGCGACGCCTATATAGCAGAATTTGGAAGCGAGGCTCCAGAAACTACAGGAGGTGTCCCGCTGCCAAAAGTAGGACACAGAGTATCAAGAATTGATATTAGTACCGGTGCAGTCTGCACCTTTGCAGTAAACAAATCTGGCTTTGCTGCCTCGTATACAAATGATGGAGGCTTTGAGCGCCCCATTGACGTAGTTTTTAACAATAAAGGAGTCATGTTTGTCGTAGACTTTGGCATAGCCTCTGAGGAGAATGACAGCTACGAAAAGGGCACCGGAGTTATTTGGAGAATCAGAAGGCATGATTAAGAAACGTAATAACAATTATTAACCGACTATTTGATAATAATATAACTTAAAATACTACAAAGGCAAGAAGAGAGTTTGATGAAATGCATCAAACTCCCTTCTTATTCAGCCCTTCAGTTTCAATGATTTCAAGAAACCTATCCTCGAGAAAAGGTTCTAGTTCACCGTAGGTTTTTACAAGCTTCCCTGTAGGTAAAAAGCCCCCGGCCATAGCTTTATGCCCTCCTCCATTACCTATTCCTTCGAGAGCCGTATTTATGACTCTTCCTGCATCCAGCCCATCTATTTCGTTTCTTAAGGAAAATTTAATGCCATTCTCCCTTGGTGAATATACTATAGAAAACTCCACTTCTTTAATGGAAATAATAAAATCCGAAATTGTTCCCAAAAGAGAATCCGGACAATTAATTCCAACATTTGCAAAACCTACATTCCCGTATATTCTTATATTCTTAATGGCATTGCCATAAGCTATTAATTCTTCAAACTGCAGAGTATTCATTTGAATCTTATTAATAATATCAATCTCCGATAACTTATGGAGTGCATAAAACATGTCCAAATCCAATTCTGATGCACCTCTGAGGAGTTCAAGTGTATCCATTTTAATTCCATACAGCAGCGCAGTAGCTACCGCTTCAGGTATCGGTATGTTATCCTCCATGAAATATTGGGCTATGATAGTAGAACAAGCTCCTATTTCCGGCCTTATATCCACAAAATCATATTCCACCTCTTGAAAACTCGGATGATGATCAATAGCTGCAACCTCACATCCTATAAAATCCGATACATTTGAATTGCCTGCTTGTGAATCCACCAGTATTATATGGTCATCTTCCCTCATATCTGCAATATTTCTGATGTTTCTCACCTCTATATTTAGAAGCTCAATCATCCTCTGTGTATTATATTTGTCTATTTCACCCTTATAGCATATAACGGTAGGGATATTTTCCAGTGAAAGCAGGTATTGAAGGCCGAAGGCACTGGCTATGGCATCCGGATCCGGTGAATTATGCATCTGGATAAAAACCCTGCGGCTGCTTTTTACAATCCCTATCAATTCTCTCAGTTTTCCCATAATATTTTTCCTTTCAACATACTCCATTTGCCTTTTCAACACAATTTTACCATACACCTTATAAATAGCAATCATTTTATTAAAAAAGTAAATAATTAAATTAACCTCAAGCAGAACAACTTGAGGTTAATGGATTTAACAGATTAACGTTTCCCAGGGTCATAGGGTTCCCCGGCAGCTCTTGGTCCCACAGCATTTTTAGAGAACAACACCAGCGCAACCAGTGTAGCAGCATATGGGAAGGTGTTAAATACTATATTGGGCATATTTCTGAACCCTTCGTATAGTACTGACATGGATGCAACAGTTCTCGCAACACCGAAGAAAACTGCTGCTCCTAAAACACTCCAGGGCCTCCATTTGCCGAATATCAGCGCAGCCAGCGCAAGAAAACCCACACCGGTATATACCAATTCTGAAAATTGCCTTATTACCGTATTCAGAAGTATGCCGCCGCCCAAACCTGCCATCAGTCCGGATATTATCACTCCATAATACCTCATTCTAACCACATTTATTCCCAGTGAGTCCGCGGCCTGGGGATTCTCACCGCAGGCCCTCAGCCTTAAACCAAAAGGCCGAAAATACAAAACATACCAGCTTATAAGCACTATTATCAGTACAATAAAAGTGGTAGAATATGCCTGTTCAAAGAATAGTGGCCCCAGTACAGGCAGCTTTGATAAAAACGGAACTCGCAGGTAGCTCAAGCCGCTGATTTCAATTATGGCTCTTCCGCCATTAAAACTTCTTGCAAGGAAATAGGTCAGAGCCGGTGCCAGTATATTGATGGCAGTACCGCTTACCACCTGATCGGCCCTCATTGTGATACTTGCAAAGGCATGAAGCAGGGAAAACAATCCTCCTGCCAAAGCCGAGGCAGCCAGAGAGATATATACGCCAGATGCCCCGGCCGACGGCCCCATCATCATTGTAACTATCGCACCTGCAAAAGCTCCAACTCCCAGAAGGCCTTCAAGTCCTATATTTACAACGCCGCTTCTTTCACTGAAAAGTCCCCCCAATGCAATGATAAGCAGGGGCGCCGTAAAGGCCACAGCGAGATTGACTATACTTACTATATTATTCCAGGACATCTTTTCCACTCTCCTTCCTTTTAAAAATTTTTTTAATTCTGTTAAGCCAGGTCTCAAGCATTAAGCTTGTGGCCGCAAAATATATTATTATGGCAACTATTATGGAAACAA
>JAUZPH010000333.1 GCA_030706065.1 Bacillota bacterium
CCCTTTTTCCTCCCAGTCAGTATGCTTCTTCTTAGGAATATACAGCAGGAAGTTATCTTCCTTTTTCATATCTTTTTTCATGTTTTATCACCCTCAAAGTGAGAAGGAGCCTTTCAGGCTCCTTCAAGATTATAAATATATTATCCCTAGTTATTATCAATTTACACTAAGCTTTGTCCTTTTTTATAGTGTATCTGTAAATCCAGTAACCAAACAGGAAGAACGCCACTGTTGCTGTCAACGGCTTGTCTACTATTCCTCCCAAAACCTTAGCTCCAACAGCAATATTAACAGACAGAGCTGCAAAGATTGCTACAACAATTCCCATAAGGGCGTCACCTGCAACTATACCGGAAGCAAGGAGTATTCCCTTTTCAACCTGGAGCTTGGATCGTTCCTCGTCCTTCCTGAATTTACTCTCAACGAGAACTCTGATAATACCACCTACAAGAATTGCTGCATTCAAATGGATAGGCAGATATATTCCGAGGGCTACAGGAAGAATAGGTAATTTTGCCAGGCCGCAGAACACACCGAAAACTGCGCCTATAAATACAAGTGCCCAAGGAAGTTGCCCAGTCATAACACCTTTAACTGCCATTGACATCAGGGTAGCCTGAGGTGCAGCAACCTCCTTTGATCCAATTCCATATGTGTTGTTAAGCATTAGAACTACCATACCGGCGAAAGCTGCAGCCGCAACAAGGCCTATATACATTCCAATCTGCATATATTTCGGAGTACCTCCGATAATATAACCCGTTTTCATGCTTTGTGCAGATCCCCCGGCAACGGCGATAGCTACGCATACAATACCTCCGATAGTAATGGCAACGAGCATTCCTTTATCTCCCACTACTCCAACAGCTCTTAAAACAGAAGTAGCAAACAATAATGTAGCTATAGTCATTCCTGATACAGGATTATTTGATGCTCCTATAATACCAACCATTCTTGCCGAAACTACCGCAAAGAAGAATGAGAATACTACAACCATGAGTGCTCCGACAAAACCTGCATTTATCATCGGCAGGAACCATGAAAGAAGGAATACAAGAACAGCTCCTCCGATTACCCAGGTCATGGACACATCAAGCTCTGTCCTCTTGCTGCTTCCTCCCTTTTCTCCCAAACCGCCGATGGCTGTCTTAAAGGATTTAAAGAGTGTTGGAAGTGACCTTGCGAGGCTTATGAACCCACCTGCAGCAACAGCACCGGCTCCAACATATCTTATATATTTGCTCCATATATCCCATGCATCCATGTTGGAAATAAGTTCGGTAGAAGGGAATAATGGTTTTGCCAGTCCTGCTCCAAAATACTTTATGAGAGGAATAAGTCCAAACCAGGCTATAAGTGACCCGCCGAACATATACATTGATACTTCTAGTCCGACGATAAAGCCAACACCGATAAGAGATGCCAGAGTATCAAAACCGAAGATAGTGTTCTGCATTGGCTTTATTACCCATTCCGGCTCTTCTCCCAAGAACCCAATCCCCCGGACAAAAGCTTGTATAAAGCTCCTCCTGCAAGACCGGTCATAACTGTCTTAAATCCTGCCCCACCGGCATTCCCGGTTACAAGCACCTCCGCGGCAGCCATACTTTCCGGGAACACAAGCTTCCCGTGTTCTTCAACGAGGAGATACCTCCTCAATGGAATAACAAATACTTAATGATAATTTGTCATCAAAAAAAATGTGAAATAAAAATCCACATTAACCGGGACTTTTATCAGTTAATGTGGACAATTATCTTAAACTATTGTCAAGCTTTATGATACGAACCATCTCATCAATGGCCTTCTTCGCCTCCGGAATTGGGGCCGCAGGGAAAACATGAAACATCTCTTCATATTCATAATAATTGATGTGACTCCCCTGCTCCTCTGCTATATCCCTGAACCTGCGGGCATCAGGCAGCAATATTTCGTGGGTTCCGATGAACAGCGAAATACTCCCAAGGCCTTTAATATCTCCATTGATGGGGCTCAATAAATAATAGTCAGGAGCCTGTCCGCCAGCCCAGGCTTTGCCGGCCTCAATGAGGCCCTGTGTTCCAAGCATAGGATCCAGTTTCTCCAACGACGGAATTTCGGGGTTTGTCATAGTAATATCCAGCCAGGGAGAGATCAGGATAATGTTTCCCGGCTGCGGAAGCTCTTTTTTCTGCAGAAGCTGTGCCAGTGCCAGAGAGAACCCCCCTCCGGCAGAATCGCCCATTACGACTATTTCTTTTGGCTCAGTCCGTGTTATTATCTCTTCATATACCTTCAGAACCTTTTCAAAGGCCTCCTGAAATTGATGTCTTGGCGCCTTGGGATATATCGGCACAGTTATTTCCGCATCAAGGTTTTCCAGCAGTCTCAGAAGGAAGTCCCAGTGGAGGGGCGTAGGCTGAGCTATATAGGCTCCACCGTGCAGATAGAGAATCTGCTTCTTCACCGTACCGCTTCCACCCCGCAGAACATAATAATCCATGCCATCTGCCTGAGCTTTTCTGATATGGGACTTTTTCAAAATTCTTCTCGGTGGGCTGTAAGGCTTCTCATTCAATATGCCCTGTTTCTCGATATACTCTGCATACTTAGTTTCATCGCTGTAGGTCTTTTTTAATCCGGCTGCCCTCATGAGCCCTTCAAGGCTCATACTCATAATGCTCCGCCTCATATCATCACCTCTAAATAAACTTCTCCAGGTATTTTTCTGCAGACCGGTTCATTTCTAAAGCAAAGTCAGACATATACTTTCTCTGGCAGAAGGCTTTCAGCTGTTCACTTATATCTTTGCCTGCCAATCCCGCCTTTTCGTTTTTTATCCTGTACATTTCCTCATGTTCTTCTTTTGTCAGCCTGCAGTACCTATTCTGAGATACTATATACCGCTTTTCGAAACGTACAGGCTTTTTTCTTGTTTTCTGTGAGTCCGCAGGATAGCCGTAGACCACCATGGCAGCAGGCAGAACATAATCCGGAAGCTCCAGCATCTCTCTCACTGTTTCACAATTCTCGATGATGTCTCCGATATAGCATGAGCCAATGCCTATGGATTCCGCTGCAACGACAGTGTTTTGTGCGGCGATTATGGCATCAGCGCAAGCCAGTAGAATATCTCCCTTGCCAGGAACCCTGGGACTGCATCCTTCAAAGGAAAAGCTGTCGTACCACCGCTGATAATCTGCCAGAAATATGAGCACCATAGGCGCTTTTGCAATAAAGGGCTGATTGTCACAGGTTACCGACAGCCTTTTCTTCAAATCTTCATCGGTAACATCTATTATGGTATACAGCATCATTGCACCTGCTGTCGGAGCCTCCAGAGCCGAGTCCAAAATCTCCTGCTTTATGTCCTCCGTGATCTCCCTCTCTTCGAAAACCCTTACAGACTTTCTGTTTTTTATTTGGCTTAATACATCGTTCATCACACAATTCCTCCTCTTATCCTCTTGGGGACGGTTCACTACTATTCATACATTTACAGGTTGTCCTCCTAACTTGTACTTCGCTATTATGCGGAAAAATGGTGAACCGTCCCCTTAATAAATTCCGCAATCTCCTTGAAAGACTGTTTGGCTTCGGGTACTACCTTATCAAGGGAAGTAAATACATGCCACATCCCGTTCCATATCTTGAGGGACACATCTACTCCTGCTTCCCTGGCCTTTTCTGCAAGTCTTACCGAATCGTCCAGAATCACTTCATCGGTACCCACATGTATAAACAATGGAGGGAAACCGCTGTAGTCACCATATAAAGGCGATATGAGGGGATTATAAAGACTTTCTCCGCCTGCATAATCCTCAGCCTTGATAACCCCTCCCCCCTTTCCGAATATTGGATCCATCTTTGCATTGGACGTATTACTTTCCCCTGTGGCTGCAAGGTCCGTCCAGGGTGACAGGCAGACTACTGCATGGGGTAATGCTTCTTCTTTCTCTTTAAGTGCCAGTACTGTTGCAAGGCTTAGTCCTCCCCCTGCTGAATCTCCGATAAGAATAATTTCCTCCGGGTTTTCAGCTTTCTCCAGAAGGCTGCGGTAAACTGTCAGTGAATCCTCCAAACCCGCAGGGAAAGGATTTTCCGGAGCAAGCCTGTACCCTACTGACAAAACCCTTTCACCGGTATATCTGGATAAAGATAATGCAAAACTTCTTGCAGTTTTAAGTGAACCGAGCACGTACCCTCCCCCATGAAGATACACGATGGTTTTCTTTCCTGCTGCAGTATCCGGTAAAATCCATTCACATTCAACACCGGCTATACTTTCGCTCCTTATCTCAAAGCCCGCCGGCACCTTCAGCCTCTCAGCCTGTTTTTCCCAAGCAGTTCTTACCTGTTCAAGCCTTGCATTTATACTCCGGTTCACATATGTCCTTATGACCTGTTTGACAAATCTGCTCCTAATTGAAGGTCTCCCGCTGTTTTCAACCCAATCTCCTTCAGGGCGTTTACTCATCTGACAACACACTCCTCACAAACATTCTCATTCCATCATATTCCCTTTTACCAGTAAGTTCTTGATATCTATTATACTCCTTCCAGGGAAACCTCTCCAGTTTTCATTTCACATGTCTAGCTGTTTATAATGACAATAGTCCTGCTATGATTTATAATATTTTCTTGTGAGATAAAATAACGAGGTGTTTGTTTATGGAATTCCGCTTGTTTAAATATGCCTTCAAAGGAGACTGGCTTACGAGGCTCCGTGAGGAAAAGGTCTTTACGATTTCCCTCCTCCTGGCAGTGGCCAC
>JAUZPH010000334.1 GCA_030706065.1 Bacillota bacterium
AAGAGCCTTGGAATGATCCATCTTGGGATTATCAAACCTGGGAATCGGGCTTGGAGCCATAACGTACCTGTTATTGACTGCTACAGGATGATCTGCTCCCGTTGACATATTCCCGTATTTCATAATCTGTTCGAACAGCATAAGCCATGCGCCGCTGTATTCACTCTCCGCATGCAGCCTCTTTGTGGCATACTCACTGGGTTCTACAGCCCTTAACGGTTCGGGGATAGGCACCTGCAGCACCAGGATTTGATCTTCCTTAAGGGGAACTTCCGGTATTCTGTGCCTGGACTGAATAATGGTTGCCATTTCAGTAGCTTCCGTAACCTCCACACCGGTAGTTTTATTTATAAGCTTCTTCATATTAACTGCATTGACGGATTCGTCGGAGCCTTGATCTATTACCTTTAAAATATCCTCTTTACCTATGAGGGATAAGGTCAGCTGAAGCCCTCCGGTCCCCCACCCCCTACCGATTGGCATTTCTCTTGAAGCAAAGGGCACCTGATAGCCCGGTATTGCAACTGCCTTGAGAGAAGCTCTTCTTATCTCTCTTTTGGAGCCTTCATCAAAGAAAGCAAAATTATAATTGATTTTCATTATGCTTCTCTCCTTTCCGTGTTTTGCGGACACTGTCCAGCTTTGATTGGAAGGTTACATAATGAGGCAGCTTCAAGTGAGATATGAAGCCTGAAGACTCTACGGAATCTATATGAAGAAGCACAAATTCCTCATCATTCACAGGGTATCCATCCTCCGGGCTTTCAAGGCATTGGTCCAGAATGCTCATGGCAATTGCCTTCGTCTCGTTCTGTCCATAGCATATTCCGCAGCCGATTTCAAATTCAATCTCTTTTTTCCCGGGTTTCCTTTCAACGGTTACAGGTATCAAAGTCTCTACCTCTGTTACCTTGATTTCTCCAATGTAAAAAGCGTCTTCTTCGGCTTTTGAATTTGCCAAAGGGTTGCATACGTAAATGGGCAGTTTTCCGACTCTCAACTCTCCGACAGTTGGATGAAGCGCTCCGTAAGCCCTCAGTGCGGAATAGCCCAGCGATGTCACTGCTCCGGTTTGTCCTCTTGTTAGTATCTGCAGCCTCTCACTTCTTTCAGTGGGAAACTCTATGCTTTTTTTAGTCACATCCTGTGGTTCTTTATTATTCACCTCAAAATCTCTCATCAAGCCTTCTTTTCTTAAATAATCAATTACCTTAGGAAGACTTCCAAGGTCCGTCTCCTGCTCAACCTGCGGCAGCTCTTTTTTAAAACCTTCAACCCACTTTACTGCCTCTTCCTTTGTTTCATTGAGCAGGTCAAAATCCATAAGTCTGTGAGTATAGTCATAGGTAGCCCCGAGTACCTGTCCTCCCGGGATATCCTTAAAACTTGCGGATATTCTTCTCTCCACCTTCATTTCAGAGGAATTCACTACATTTGTATAATGCTTTCTCGGCAGTGTGGAACGATAGGCTCTCAGCAGGAACACTGCCTCCTCGGGGTTTCCTTCTGCCTGTTTTATTGCCAGGGCAGCAAGTTCTTCCGAGTAAAGGCTGCTCTCCGACATAACCTGGTCAATAAGCCCTCTCAAGCCTGGCTGAATGTCCTTTACCGATAATACTCCCCCATTTTTCAGCCTCTCGTACTTTAACCTTTTTATAGATTCATCAATAGCCTTTGTTCCGCCTTTTACAGCAACATAGCCCATATGCTCTCCTCCTTTCCTACATTCTAAATATCTGCGTTGTTCTTGGAAGGCATATTATATTTGAATGGTTATCTACAAACACCAAGTCGATTCCAAGAGGATACTCGGTATTTTTATTTCTTCTCTCCTCCATCCAATTGCCCTTTGAATCGACCCTCACAAAGCTTGCTTCCTGTATTCCGGGCCCCTTCAGCATAAGTTCCCTGTCATTTGATATCTTTCCAGCCTCCATAATGATAGTTGCCGACTTGTGGGGGTCTATCAGATCTCCTGGCTTTGCTCTTCTATAGGCCTCTTCAATAGCCTGCGGCTCCGCATCACTCATAATAAATATATAATCGGCATCTTCAAGCCCCGAAGCTTTTGCATAGGTCAGCCGGTTGACAAACTCTGTTATCTCCTTTTGCTTTTTTGACACTATGTTGAAGCTTACCTCCGCATCTAAAAGCATCACCATCAATACAAGGGTTGCCTTATAAAATGCATTTTCCATATCTATCTTTTCGCTGCAGTCCTGTATGTTCTCAATAAGCCCAGGCCTCGACATGCAGTTCAATACTTTTCTATAGGACTTTTGTATATCGTGAACCAAATCCAATTTCATATTTCCTCTCTCCCTCAAGGACCTCGTCCTCTTGAATTAAGAATCCATGGTATCAAAGCTTACCTTCGTCATTAATACCTTGGCCTGTTCCATTTTTATTCTTTCATTTATCCTTTTTTCTTCCTCTATGAATACTCTCTCCCACCCTTTTACCTCTTCCAAACCGGCGTTATAAGCAGCATCTATAACAGACAACCAATATGAAAGCTCCAGTTTATTCCCGATCACCAAGCCTATACCAATACTGCCGTAAATCTGAACCTTAGCCTCCGTCACAAAAACCTCTCCAAGATAGAACAGGGACTTTTGTGCCTCCTCACGCATTTTTATCATTACAAGGCCATAATTAGGTTCATCTACCGTGTTTACTTCATATTTTCCTTCGATCTCCTCACATAATCTTTTAGCAACAGCCTCCGAGCCCTTGATCAGGATTTCTGTCCTTCTACTTCTATTCAAACCGCTCCACCTCCTTACATCTTTGATTATATCTTGTTGCCAAGCTGCATCAATTTAAGGTTGCGTTAACAGGATTAAGTTATTTTGTTATTGTTTAACATTCCAGTCCGGACACCAAGACTCGAAGTGTAGAGTTTTACACAATGGAAAGGTTTTACTTTTCTATTTTCATTGTTAACTGCAGTGCTAAGATCTGCTCTTTCATAAATAAAAAAAGAAGGCGGTCGCCTTCCTATCTTGGAACTATATATTTAAAAGAGTCCCCTCTATATATTATCTTTGTATATTCAATGACTTTGCCCGTGCCCTTATCAATGCAGTTGGTTTCAACAATCAATAACGGAATAAAATTAGGGCACTTCAGCAGTTCTCTTTCCTCCGCCGTGGGATATGCGACACTTAAAACGCTTTTCTCTGAGCTGAATTCCTTGTAGCCCTTGCTTCTGTAGTAGCTAAACATGGAGTCGATTTTACTTCCATCTTCCTCTATATCCTTGAACAATGCTTTTGCCACAAAGGAGATATGCAGAGCAATGGGCCTTCTATCAACTATTCTGAGCCTCCCTACCTTATATACCTCTGAATCCTTAAGAACGCCTAATTCGTTATAAACTTTTTCGTCATAATTTATCTTCTGGCAAAATACGTTTTTGGATATCAAATCATAGCCCTTGTCCAGCATCTTCTTTGAAAAACTCTCATTTCCTGTAAGTACAAGCTCTATTTGTTCATATCTGCCTTTTAGATACCTCCCTTTTCCCTGCCTTGAATAAATGTATCCTCTTTCCTCCAGTTTCTCATAAGCCTTTCTTACTACTATCCTGGGAACCTGATAGGAATCCGCCAATTCGTTTTCCGATGGCAGCCTTGCATCCTTCTCATACTTTCCGTCACTTATATCCTTTAGAAGCTCATCAATAATGATATTTTCAATATCCTGCTTCATATCTTCTCTCCTTTCGAGACAGAGGGACGTTTCTTCTGTCCCTCCTGCACCCATACTTCTGTATGCTTATTGATGTATTTCTACAATCGCTTCCAATATCCTGCAGAAAATATGGAAAAACAAATCCGTATATTTTTCAGTTATAATGCTTATAAAATTCTTAGAACCTGCTGCAAAGTTGAACCGTCACACGGAGGCTGTGCCAATGTCAGGCTTCCTGAAACACGGCAGTTAATTTTACAAAGGTAAAAAAAGGTTAACGCTACGATAATATTGGTATAATATGTTAAATGTATGATATTGCTTGGGAAGGCAATAACAGCTTTTCCAAATAAATATTTTAGGAGGTCGAAAGACTATGAACCCAAGGCTTATAAAATTTCTTGCGGCATCTGTAATCTTCTTGAACGTTGTATCACCCATAACTCAAGCAAAATCTGTATTTGATAAAAACGGTAAGCTTAAATTCAATGAAGATGGCAAATTTAAAATTGTACAATTTACCGACACTCAGGATGGGCCCAATACGGATCCGAGAACTATCAAACTGATGAATAATATTCTCGATAAGGAAAAACCGGATTTAGTTGTCTTAACCGGAGATAATATCGCCGATGGAAAATGTACGACCAGGGAGGACATTAAAAAAGCCATTGATAATATTGCACAGCCTATGGAAACGAGAAATATACCCTGGGCTATTGTATTTGGAAATCATGATACAGAACATAACATCATGACAAGAGAAGAAATGATGAAGCTTTATATGTCTTATCCCCATAATATAAGCAGTATTGGGCCTAAAAATGTAGATGGTGTCGGTAATTACAATCTTCTTATTAATGGTTCTAAAAGCAATAAACCTGCTTTTAACGTATATATGATGGATTCCGGTTCCTACACCACAACTGGTATCGGATATTATGACTGGATAAAATTCAGTCAGATACAATGGTACAGATCCACCACCGAAGAGTTAAAGGCGAAATATAAAAAGACTGTACCGGCCTTAATGTTTTTCC
>JAUZPH010000335.1 GCA_030706065.1 Bacillota bacterium
CTACACATACGGCGTGTCACTGCTTATTGCCAACGTAGCAATTGCAATATCTGTTGTAGGCTATGCCTCAGGATTCCTGGGAAGGGAATTATCCCCGATTTCCGTCGGACTTTGGACAATTCTCACCCTGTGGCTTGCTACTGTTCTCAACTTTAAGGGTGCAAGGATTTCAGGCAGAATCAGCTCAATAACTATATGGGGAGTTATCATTCCTGTTGTGACCATTTCTGTTATAGGCTGGTTCTGGTTCAGCGGGAAGTTATATGCAGCTTCCTGGAATCCAAATCATATTCCTTTCTTTACCGCAGTAAGCAAATCAATATCAATAACCTTATGGGCTTTCCTTGGACTCGAATCTGCTTCTGCAAATATGGACGCCGTTGAGAATCCAAAGAAAAATGTTCCAATTGCATGTCTCGGAGGAACCATCGGCGCAGCAATTATATATATTATCTCAACCAATGTTATGGCAGGTATTGTTCCAAATGCACAATTGTTAAATTCCACTGCACCTTTCGGAGTAGCCTTTGCGGCAATGTTTACTCCGACGGTAGGAAAAATTGTTATGGCTCTTATGGTCGTATCCTGCTTTGGATCCCTATTCAGCTGGCAGTTTACTATTGCTCAGGTATTTAAGGGCTCTGCTGTGGAAGGGTATTTTCCAAAGATATTCGGCAGAATTACAAAGGATGAGACACCGATATCCGCTTTGGTTATCATCACTGTGATTCAAAGCTTGCTGGCATTGATGACAATTAGTCCAAGCTTATCAAAACAATTCAATGTGCTGGTAAACCTTGCAGTAGTTACAAATGTCATACCATATTTATTATCTATGGCATCTGTAAATGTAATGCTAAAATCTGAAAATGTTTCTAATGGCAAAGTTAAGACTACCACCTTCATTGCCCTTATAGGGGCGGTATACAGCATGTATGCACTTTATGCTTCAGGCTCGGATGCAATGCTTTACGGTTCATTGGCAACCTTTGCTGGATGGATATTATATGGCTTTGTTTCACATAGATTTGATTTAAAGAAAGAGGATGCTGTAAATAAAGTTGCCTAGTTTTGTACTCCTTGGAGTTGAACGGCCTAAAATTATTTCATGAATGGACAGTAACCCGTTGAACTTCGGAATTTTCAAACTTGCATATATAGAACACAATAAAAGTCTTATATTGTGCAGATCAAAATATCCAATCTTCAAGGATTTTTGCAAAGGCAGAATGTAATAGACTTTCTGTGTTCTATATAGATTAAAGGTTTACCCATTAGTATTGTGAAAATCGGTAAATATGACCAAGGCAGACGCACCATGCAATAGCAGGTGCGTCTGTTGGCTTGTGCGGCCATTATTTAATTCTGGAGGCTCTGAGCCTGGATGGTGCGCACCCGTAAGCTTCTTTAAACATGCGGTTGAAGACCTTGTAATTGGTAAACCCATTCCGTTCCTGAATATCTGTAATACTGTCATCGGTGTCGAGAATGTCTCCGTGAATGTGCGTAAGCCTGACCATGTTAACATACTCCATAAAAGTGAAGCCGGTGTATTTCTTAAAAGACCGGCAGAAATATTCCGGGTTCAAAGCCACCAAAGAGGCTGCCTCGCTAAGGCTTATGGGCTCAATGTAATTTTGCTCCACATAGTTTATTATTTCCTTCAGCCGCGAAAGATGTTTTGCGGCCTTATCTTTTTCTTCGAGATTTTGGCGAAGGGCATAATGACTATAGAGGGAATGGAGGAAGAGATTCAGGCTGCTGCTGAAAAGAAATTGATAACCGTCTTCACCCTGCTGGTAAAGTTCTCTCATTGTGAGCAGGTGGTGAATCATGCCTTGAAATACCGGGTCCTCACTCAGCTCATTTTGAGGGAAATGCTCTTTGAACCTTATGGTCTTGTACCCGGAAATGGACTGGTTAAGGAATTCGTAGGGAATTTGGAGTAAAAGTACTTCAACATTGCCGGGACTCCGGGTCAAATGTATGTCGCCGGAATTGACTATGAATAGATCCCTTTCATTGATGGTGTATTTTTCATCATTACGGACGATGTGCATGGTGCCTTGAAAAATATAGAGAACCTCCAGATGGTTGTGCCAGTGGCTCGGAATCAGCTGGTTATAGGAGTTGTAAATATCAAAATAAACAGGAAGTCCGGCCTTGGGGGCAATGATTTCATGACTTGGCATAGACTGCAGCCACCTTTCATATCAAGGATTTGTAAGGAAAAGGTTATGTACAAAAAGGTATCATGGTGCAGGAAAAAAGTCAATATCGACATAGTGAAAAGTCAGAAGGATACTTGTTATCCAATTTGGCAAGTACTAAGATAGATATATGGTGTAAACGAATAAATAGCTTAGGAGGATTTACTATGAATAAATGGCAAAGGGCACGCTTTCAACCAAATTTGCCTTTAGGTGAAAATGGCGAGAGGGTCACAGCATCCAAGGCCCATAGGGAACTATCAAAGAACGCAGCTAAAGAAGGTATGGTTCTTTTGAAAAATAACGGTCAGGTCCTTCCTCTCTGTAAAGGCTCCAAGGTTGCCTTGTTTGGAAAGGGCAGCTTCGACTATGTGAAAGGCGGCGGTGGCAGCGGCGATGTAACCGTTGAGTACATTATAAACCTTTATGAAGGAATGAAGGCCGTAAAGGGACAGGTAAGTGTATTCGAAGAATTATCCGATTTTTACCGTGAAAATGTCAAGAGCCAGTATGCCGGCGGCACTGTGCCGGGAATGACCGTGGAGCCTGCTGTTCCGGAAGATTTGCTGAAGAAGGCAAGAGCCTTTGCCGATACTGCGGTTATCACTATCTGCCGCTTCTCCGGAGAAGGTTGGGACAGAAAAAGCGTAGTAGACACAAAAAATAAAAACCTCTGGGAACACGAGATGGACATGACAAAGAAGTCGGGAGAGCTCTTTGAAAATGGCGATTTCTATCTTACCAATGCGGAAACCGCTATGGTTAATACGGTGAAAGCAAATTTCCCCAAGGTAATTGTGGTGATGAATGTGGGAGGAATGGTGGATACCGGCTGGTTTATAAAGGACGATTCAATCCAATCCGTACTTATGGCATGGCAGGGCGGCATGGAAGGCGGGCTGGCTGCTGCAGAGCTTCTCTGCGGCCTTGGCACTCCGTCAGGTAAATTGTCTGATACCTTTGCAAAAAGATTGGAAGACTATCCGTCAACGTATAACTTTCATGAGTCGGAAGAATATGTAGATTATACCGATGACATCTATGTGGGATACCGTTATTTCGAGACTATTCCGGGAGCTACTGAAAAGGTAAATTATCCTTTTGGCTTCGGTTTATCCTACACAAGCTTCCACTCATCAGTGGTCTCTGCAGAGGAATGTAATGGAATAATCCAGATTCGGGTTAGCGTAACCAATATCGGATGTTTTGAAGGTAAGGAAGTTGTTCAAATTTACGCGGGAGCACCGCAGGGACTCCTTGGAAAACCGGCAAAGAGTTTGGTGGCTTTCCAGAAGACACGCTTATTGAAGGCCGGCGAAACACAGCTGCTCAATCTTGAGTTTTCAGCGGACTCTATGGCTTCTTATGATGACCTTGGCAAAGTTCAAAAATCTGCTTATGTGCTGGAAGCCGGAGATTATGTATTCTACGTCGGGACTTCTGTACGGGAGGTAGAAAAGATAAACTTTGTATATACTGTTCCGGAAATCAGAATTGTTGAGCAGCTCAGTGAGAAAATAGCACCGACCTCCTTAAAGGAAAGAATGCTCTCCGACGGCAGCTTTGAACAGCTTCCTTTAAGAAAGGCAAATAATCCTGAAGCCTGCGGCATCGAAAAAATGACCTATGAGATGACAGAAGGCTATGCACCGACGGCCCGGGCAAGACAGAGTTATCAGCTGTGGAAAGAGAGATTCAAGAAGGGAGTCCGTACTTTCAATGAGGTGGCGGAGGGAAAACTGACAGTAGAGGAATTCCTGGCACAGATGACAGATGAAGAAGAAGCTCATTTATTAGGCGGACAGCCAAATACCGGAGTTGCAAATACCTTCGGATATGGCAATATGCCCGAATATGGCATTCCAAGTGTCATGACTGCCGATGGGCCTGCAGGACTCAGAATTGCCCCTGAGTGCGGTGTCAATACAACGGCCTGGCCTTGTTCAACCCTGCTGGCCTGTACCTGGGACAGAGATATTGTATATGCAGTTGGAGAGGCCGGTGCAAAAGAAGTTAAAGAAAATAATATTGCTGTCTGGTTAACACCTGCAATCAACATTCACAGAAGCCCATTGTGCGGACGTAACTTTGAATACTACTCCGAGGATCCGTTCCTTACAGGCAGAATGGCTGCAGCCATGGTAAAGGGGATTCAATCCCAGCATATTGGAGCCACTGTGAAGCATTTTGCCCTGAATAACAAGGAAACCAACAGAAAGAACAGTGATTCCAGAGTATCGGAAAGGGCAGCCAGAGAGATTTACTTGAAGGCTTTTGAGATAATTGTTAAAGAAGCAGATCCATGGAGCATAATGTCTTCCTACAACATCATAAATGGCTACCGTGCATCGGAAAACAGAGAGCTCTTAGAGGATATATTGAGAGGCGAATGGGGCTGGAAGGGCATGGTGACCACAGATTGGTGGACCTGCGGCGAGCACTATAAGGAAACCAAAGCCGGAAATGATGTCAAGATGGGCTGCGGTTATCCGGAGCGGTTGCTGGAAGCCA
>JAUZPH010000336.1 GCA_030706065.1 Bacillota bacterium
GCTTATGCTTCCTGAAACTGCATATTATAGAGGTATGCATATACTCCCCTCTGTTCAATCAAATCCTGATGATTTCCCCGTTCCTTTATCCCTTCATCTGTCAATACTATTATCTCATCGGCATTTCTAATAGTGCTGAGTCTATGGGCTATGACAAGAGTTGTCCTGTTTTTTGAAAGCTCCTCCAGGGAATTTTGAATAAACTTTTCGCTCTCATTATCCAAAGCTGAAGTAGCCTCGTCCAAAATGAGGATTGGCGGGTTTTTTAGGAAAACCCTGGCTATGGAAACTCTCTGTTTTTGCCCTCCGGAAAGCTTCACTCCTCTTTCACCGACATAGGTGTCATAACCATCGTCAAGACTCATAATAAAATCATGTATATTGGCCTTCTTTGCCGCCTCAACTATTTCCTCCTGAGTGGTCTCAGGCTTTCCATAGCCTATGTTTTCACCGATACTGCCGGCAAACATATATACATCCTGCTGAACAATGCCGATGGAACTTCTTAATGACCTAAGCTTTATATCCCTGATGTCAATACCATCTATAGTTATTGCTCCTTCATTGATCTCATAGAATCTGGGAATCAGGCTGCAGAAGGTAGTCTTTCCTCCGCCGGAAGGGCCCACTAAAGCTACATTTTTTCCTGCAGGTATCTTTATATCAATATTATTCAATACGTTATGCTTTTCATTATAACTAAAAGAAACACCACGGAACTCAATATTTCCCTTTGGATTTTTCAGTTCTACCGCATCAGCTTTGTCCTTTATATCCGGTTCCGTTTCCAGTACCTCAAGAAACCTCTCAAAGCCGGATAAGCCCCTCTGGAACTGTTCCGTAAAGTTAACCAGTTTGTCTACAGGATTCAAGAAGATATTGATATAAAGGATATATACCACAAGGTCAGAAATATTCAAGCTTCCGGAGCTTATAAATACGCCTCCGCCCAGAATTACCGCCAGGTAGAGAACTCCCTGGAAGAACCCGTTGCCGCTGAAGAACCTTCCCATTATGAAATAGCTCTCGTTTTTAGTGTGTAAAAACTCCATATTGCCTTTTTTAAACTTTGAATTTTCAATCTCTTCGTTGGCAAAGGACTTTACTACCCTGATGCCGGATAGACTGTCCTGCACCTGGGCATTAACGCTCGCTATTTTCTCTCTGTTCCTCTTGAATACATCCCTCATTCTGCTGTTATAGAAGACGGAGAAGTACAACATTACAAAGGTAATCAGAACTAAAATCAGGGTTATGTTGAGATTGATGGTAACAAGTATGATAAAGGACCCTGCGAGCTTGAGAATGGAAATAAAAAGATCCTCCGGGCCGTGATGGGCAAGCTCCGAGATGTCGAAAAGGTCGGTGACAATCCGGGACATCAGCTTACCTGTATTTGTATTATCATAATAGGAAAAGGACAGCTTCTGAAGGTGCTCGAAAATATCCCTTCTCATGTCCGCTTCCATTCTGGCACCCATTATATGCCCCCAGGAAGTTATAAAGTACTGACAGAAAAACCTGATTACATACATACCCAGCAGGGCACTTCCTATTATCAGCACATACTTTAGAATTTTATTGCTGTCAGGAAGGACATATACATCATTCAACAGATACCTTACAATAAGCGGAAATACCAGGTCAATTGCGGACAGGATCAACGCACAAAACATGTCCGCAAAAAACAGCTTTTTGTACGGCTTATAATATGAAATAAAACCCATTATTCTTTTCATAGCAGACTACTCTCACTCTCCATAAATTATCCATATAACATTTAATGTAACATGCTGCCAAAAATTAATCAACGGAATATTTTCTGTGCGTTATTTGATGAATAAAGATACCGTTACTGTAATCTGTAACGGTATCTTTGTTAAATTCCTCTTTTATTGATTTCGAGACAAAATAACTATTCCTTAAGATCTTTGACAAATCTCCCGATCCTCTTAATAGCCTCTACGATATTTTCATAGGATGAGGCATAGCAGGCCCTTATAAAGCCGTCGCCGCAGTCTCCAAAGGCGTTGCCCGGAACCACCAGCACACTTTCCTCCATCAGCAGCCTCTCGCAGAACTCATCGGAGGATAAGCCTGTTGACTTTATGGATGGGAACACATAAAAGGCACCCAGGGGTTCAAAGCAATCCAGCCCCATCTTCCTGAAGCCTTCCACCATAACTCTTCTTCTACGGTTATACTCTTTCACCATTTCCTGAACATCCTTGTCACAGTTCCTCAAAGCCTCAATAGCAGCATATTGCGCTGTAGTAGGCGCACACATTATTGCATATTGATGTATCTTTTTCATTGCCTCAATAAGCACCGGGTGCCCACAAGCGTACCCAAGCCTCCAGCCTGTCATGGCAAAGGCCTTAGAGAAGCCGTTTATAACAATTGTCTTATCCTTCATCTCAGGAAAGCTTGCAATAGAAACATGCTCTCCCCCATAACTGAGCTCTGAATATATCTCATCGGATAATACTATAACATCCTTATCCTTAAGCACTTCAACTATGGGAATAAGCTCTTCCCTGGTCATAATCGCCCCCGTTGGATTATTGGGGAAAGGAATAATTACTACCTTTGTTTTAGGAGTAATAGCCTCTTCCAAAAGCTCTGCGGTAAGTTTAAATTCGTCTTCCGCCCTCAAATTAATTACCTTGGAGGTGGCTCCGGTAAAGGCAGTGCAGCCCTTGTAGGCTACAAAGCTCGGTTCCGGTACTATTACCTCATCTCCAGGCCCAGCAAGGGCTCTGAGTGCTATATCTATACCCTCGCTTCCTCCCACCGTTACAATTATCTGATCTGCAGGGTTATAGCTGAGGCTGTATTTTCTTTTTAGATATTTTGATATTTCGTGACGCAGCTCCATAAAACCTGCATTTGAGGAATAATGTGTATGGCCCTTTTCCAGGGAGTATATACCTGCTTCACTAACATTCCATGGGGTAACAAAGTCCGGTTCACCTACACCCAGGGATATGACGTCCTTCATCTCATTTATCATATCAAAATATTTTCTTATTCCGGATGGAGGCATGTTTTTTACATTACTCAGGATCATATCTTCAATCTTCATATAAATATAGCCTCCCTGTCATCGGTTGGCTTTTCTTCAAAAATCGTACCCTTATCCTTGTACTTCTTCAATACAAAATGGGTTGCACAGCTTAGTACGCTTTCCTGAACTGCCAGCTTTTCTGCAACAAACAGTGCTACTTCCTTCATTGTCTTTCCTTCAACAATAACAGTCAGGTCAAAGCCTCCGGACATGAGGTAGCAGGCCTTTACTTCCGGGAACCTGTATATCCTTTCTGCTACCTTGTCAAAGCCTTCTCCTCTTTGGGGAGTAACCTTCACTTCGATAAGAGCAGTTACCGTTTCTCTGCTTGTGTTTTCCCAATTGATAAGAGTAGTATATCCGACAATCACATTGCTATCTTCGTATTCCTTTATGGCAGCTTTTACTTCCCCAACAGTCTTTCCCGCCATAACCGCAATTTCTTCCTCACTCAGTTTGCTGTTCTTCTCCAGAATCTCCAAAATCTCTTCCATGATAATAGCCCTCCTATTTTTTATAAAATAAAAAGCTCCTCCATCCCATGAAAGGGACGAAGGAGCGTATTCGCGGTACCACCCTAGTTAGTGCCATAAGAGCACTCACTCTATCGGAACATATTATTCCGGCCCCCGGTAACGTGAGGATACGTCTTATTTTATTGGGTTTAACCCCATTTTTCAATAAGAAATTCAAAGGCTGCTTTCCATAAAGGCCTGCTGCCGGATTTCCATCACCGCCGGCTCTCTTTAAGTCCTACCCCCATGTACTCTTCCTTATCACAATTTTTTTCCGGTTACTTTTATTTTTACTAATTATACTGTATTGAGTATAAACAATCAACAGTTTTTCAACGCAACTAAAATATTTTTTGCAGTCCGTATTTTATATCCTTTTCTTGTTTTATTCGGATGCACTTCCGACATATTTATCTATATTATGATCGGATGGAAATGCCAATACGTTCTTTTTTCGAAAGGATTTCTCAATTTATTTTATAATAACTCAAATTTCAATTTATATCGCTCTTATTCTATGATAATATTATAATAAATATTCTTAAAGAAAAGAGTGTTATAATATGAATATCCGATTTAAGCTCTGCGGAAACAGCAGGTTAGTTCGACTATTCCTTGTGTTCCTTATTCTGTGTGTAATAGGTGGTATTTATATGCTGACTCTTTCCAAGGACCGTCAGCTGGCAGGCTGCGGTAAGAATATACAAGCTGTCCAGCGATTTTACAAGTATAAAATAGATACAAATCAAAATATATGGATAAAAGAGTATCTCGACAAGCTTAAACTTCAAAAGGAGCAGGAGGAAAAAGAGGTTCTGGCCAAGGCCGAGGCTGAAAAGAAAAAGGCAGAAGAGGAAAAAGCAAAAGAACAGGATGCCCTGAAAAAGGCCCAACAGGCAGCCGCCGCTTCCAAGGCTTCAGCCTCAAAGACGGTGTCGGCGGTTCCTGTCCCGGCAAAGACCGCTTCGGTTCCCGCATTGATTGATACTCTTCCTCTGGGCAGCTCCAGTCAGGCTATCCTTATATTGGGCAGCACTGCATCGTCCCAATATACAAAATGCGAGGTCTATGAAAAGGAAGATGCTAAATGGTCTAAAAAGTGGACTTTTGATTCTGTCGTTGGCAGAAAAGGTATAA
>JAUZPH010000337.1 GCA_030706065.1 Bacillota bacterium
AATTTCATATTACTTGTCTCCTTCATGAGCATTTTGAGAAGGCAGTTTGATAAATACTATAGTTCCTTCATGCAACCTGCTTTCAATAGTAAGTTCTCCGCCATGAAGCCTCACTATTTCATCACAGATGGAAAGCCCGATGCCTGCATGAGCTTTAATGTTTTTGCCCTTATAGAATTTTTCCTTAACCCTTGGCAAATCTTCCTCATCAATCCCGCTTCCGTTATCTGCCACACATAATGTAATCCGTCCGTCATTAGCCCCTGCAGTCAGGCTGACACGGCCACCTGCAGGAGTGAATTTAAATGCGTTATCCAATAAATTGATCAAAACCTGATTTATCCGGTCCTTATCCAGCCTTGTCATAGGAAGATCGGACGGACAGTGGACTTCAAAGTGCAGGTCCTCTCTTTCCGCCCGGGGAGCCATATATTTCTCTATATACCTTACTATGCTGCCCGGATCTTCAATTTCCGTTTTTAATTTGACTTTGCCTGAAACAAGCCTTGAGAAATCCAGTAATTCCTCAACCATGGAAGTGAGTCTTTCGCTCTCATTTTCAATTATTTTCAGTCCGTCTCTCAGTATGTTTCTATCCTGAAGTTCATCTGTATTAAGTGTGATGGCCCAGCCTTTGATGGCGGTAAGAGGGGTCCTCAGCTCATGGGAAACCGAAGAGATAAAATCATTTTTTATCTGTTCCTTCTTTTGTATCTCCTCTGCCATATAATTAAGAGTATCTGCCAGTATTCCGATCTCATCATTCTGTTTCTTTACAATTCTTGTTTTTAAATCTCCTTCTGCCATTTTTTCCGCAGCACCAGTAACCTCTTTAAGGGGAAGGATGATTCCTCTGGCAAGTATTATACTGACTAGTCCCGCCATGAACACTGCCGCAAGACCGATGCTGATAAAAATTATATAAATTTCATTCACTGTATTGTCAACCTCTCTTAGTGAGGTGATAAATCTGAGTGCTCCGATTATTTGATTGCCTGATTTCAATGGATAGGCAATAGCCATGACTTTCCCGTCATATTCGGATTTGCCGATCCATACACCTTTTTCTCCCTTTAAGGCATCCCTGATATCCGTTGTTACAAGGTCCTCCTTCGGCATAAAGCCTATTGAATCCATGAGTACTTTTCCTGCGGGATCTATGATCTGAACCTCCGCGGAGGTTTGGTTCCAAAAGACATCCACATTATCAAGTATGTTGTCTTCCAACGAAACATTGGAGAAATATCTGGAATAAAAGTCCGCTGAAATCTTGATTTGATTCGTCAATATACCTTCCACATTATTATAAAAATAGTATCTTGTAAAATTGATAAGCAGTGCCTCAAAGGCAGTAACGCTTATAAGGATGACAATCATAAAATTCCTGACCAGCCTGGCCTTTATACTTTTTGATCGAACTTTTTTATCTCTGGATTTTTGCATATTTTATTCCTTCCTCCATCTATACCCCGTTCCCCATACTGTTTCCAAGCATGTTGGATTGGAGGAATCCTCTTCTATCTTGGCCCGCAGTCTTCTTATATTTACATCAACTATCTTGGCATCGCCTACAAAATCATAGCCCCACACAATATTTAAGAGTTCATCTCTTGTGAAGGCTCTCCCGGGGTTTTCCATAAATAATTTTATAAGAAGATATTCCTTTGGCGTAAGGGATATCTCAAGGTTGTTTTTATAGGCGGTTTTGGCGTATGTATCCAGCTTAAGGGTTCTGCAGGATATGATTTTGCTGTTGTCTGGCTTATCATCCTCTCCTGACCTGCGCAGAAGCGCCTTTACCCTGAGAATGAGTTCAATAGGATTAAAAGGCTTCACCACGTAATCATCTGCCCCAAATTCCAAACCGGATATCCTGTCCATATCCTGGCCTCTGGCAGTAAGCATAATGATGCCAATCTGGGGAAATTCCTTTCTTACCCTTTCACAGACTTGAAATCCGTCAATACCCGGCAGCATAACATCTAATAGTACAACATCCGGTTTTTCCAATCTTATCTTACTCAAGCCTTCTTCCCCCGATGCGGCTTCAATAACAACAAAATTTTCTCTGTGGAAGTTTATTTTTATAAATCCACGGATACTGTCCTCGTCCTCAATTATCATAATCTTTCTCTGCATACTGCACCTCATTTTTATTATTGTTTATTGAAATGGAATGTTTCAGCCGGGCAAGCTGAAGTTGGTTATGATTACATTATATTAATTATGCTGTTTTCACAAGTTACAATTCGGTTACAAAGGCTCTGCTCCAATTTGAATCACCAGAAATACCAAATGGTGAATAACATCGTACAGAACTCTTTTCCGGCAGAGGAGGCTCTGTAATAAAAATATTATACCATAAATTTCAATTAATATTGGATACTGCAGAAGGTTGTTTCTTTGATTCTTTAAAGTTCTGTGCCTGTATGAGAAGCCCGGTTTCACAGGAGGCCGGGCTTTTTTATCTCTGTACCCAGTCGAAGCCATTATCCTTTCATGAAACGAATAAAATACGTACAACTTCAGTAATATGTTATTGTATAAGTGCGTCGAAAGGATATTTGGAGAATTGGACATTGAAAATATAGTTGACCAGGACTTATAATAGAGTAGAGAGAAACTGAAGAGTAACAAGGTTTATAAAATAATGGGCTTTAATTCACACTTATACCGATTAAAAGAATAACCTGCATGAAGGAAAAATATTATTACTGTAGAATTATATATCATGCTGTAATATATCAAATTGCGGAGGAGTGAACAATATGGACCTGGCAAAGATAAATGTGGTGATAGCAGATGATAACAGGGAATTCTGTAATATCCTTAAGGATTATTTCTCCGGTGAAAAGGATATTGAAGTCTCCGGTGTAGTGCATGACGGGAGAGCAGCGTTGGAAGCTATTCAAGAAAGGAAACCGGACCTAATTATATTGGATATGGTAATGCCTTACCTGGACGGCCTTGGAGTATTGGAGAGACTAAATGATATGAACTCTTCCTATCGCCCGAAGATCATTGCCTTATCCGCTATTGGGCAGGATTCCATAACACATAGAGCCATTGCACTGGGTGCCGATTATTATATGGTTAAGCCCTTTGACATGTCGGTATTATTAAACAGGATAAGAGAGATGTTTGAAATATCTAAAACTTCGGAAGAAGTTACAACAAAGCAGCATGATAGAGATGCCGCAGGGATGTCGAATACAAAAGCAGATGACAATGGCAGCTTGGAAGACAGGATTTCGGAGATTATTTGGAGGATAGGAATTCCTGCTCATATCTATGGCTATAAATATATCAGAGACGCCATTGGCATGGTAGTCCAGAATGTTGAACTGCTGTCATCCATAACAAAGATATTATATCCGACTATAGCCGAAAAATATCATACCACGCCAAGCAGGGTTGAAAGATCCATAAGACATGCTATAGAAATAGTCTGGAACCGTGGACAGGCTGAAGAACTTAGAGATATTTTTGGCACCACACTCATATATTCCAAAGAAAGGCCCACAAACTCCGAATTTATAGCGTTTATAGCAGATCACATCAAACTGGGAAGCAGGGAACGTAATTACTAAACTGGGGGACGGTTCACAATTATTCAACATGCGGCTGAATGGTTGTGAACCGTCCCCTATTTACATTTTCTCCTTAATCTTATTGCTGTAAGGACTACACCAAGAAGGCATATAAGTGCATCGGTAATATATACATACTTCATTCCAAAAACAAAGACATCATTCCTGCCTTCTATATATCCAAATACTTTACTGCCCATTTTCATGCTCATCAAGGAATATAGAAGCAAAGTGGACATGGCAACACCGGAGGACTGTCCGAGATTTCTTATGAAGGCGTTTATACTTCCCGCAATGCCGAGTTTATCGCTGGGTGCCGAGGACATGACCAGAGAATTATTAGGAGCCAGGAACAGTCCGTTTCCTACAGCCATTATTGATATATATATACACATTAATCCGATGGTTGAATGTTGACCCAGGGTTGACATCAGACTCATTCCTGCACCGATGAAAACCAGCCCTATGAAGGTTAAGAACTCCGAGCCGATCCTGTCGGACAGATAACCGCTGACAGGCGAAATCAAAGTCAGTATTACAGGATATGTTATCATGATAATACCGGTAATGCCAGGAGCAATCCCTAAAACATTCTCAAGATAGAAGGGTTGAACGATATTGTTGCTGTTTATTGACATATAGGATATAAAGGTACATAAAATGCCTACAGAAAAAAGTGAGTTTTTAAACAAGGATAGATCTAAGAGCGGATACTTTAATCTCCTTTCCAAGAAGATAAATATGACAAACAGAAAAACTGCTGCAGTAAAAGAAGCTATGATAATTTTATTTCCATAACCTGCAGTTCCACCGTTAACAAGTGCATAGAACAGAAAGATAACGCTTGCTCCGAAAAGTAATGCTCCGATAAAGTCAATATGTTCTGTTTTCTTGTTTATACTGCGGGGCAAAATTTTAAACCCAATGAGAGTAGTTGCCAGTCCAATAGGAATATTGATGAGAAATATATAATTCCAGTCAAAATATGAAATTATAAAACCTCCCAAAGGCGGCCCAATCATAGTGCCGAGGGCTAAAAAGGTACCGGATATGCCAAGAGCCCGCCCTCTTTCATTGGCCGGAAACACCTGTGTTATTATTCCCTGGTTGTTTGCCATGGC
>JAUZPH010000338.1 GCA_030706065.1 Bacillota bacterium
CTTACTGGAGGAGAACCCCTTTTGCAGACTGGAATTGTGGAATTATTGAAAAGGCTTGCTGAGGATAATTCTCTAAGGGTTGAGATTGAAACCAACGGCAGCGTACCATTGAAACACTTTATGGGCTTTGAAAATGCCCCAGGCTTTACTATGGATTACAAGCTCCCTTCCAGCGGCATGGAGAAGTTGATGGTACTGGAAAACTTCAAGTATTTATCTCCCAAGGATACGGTAAAGTTTGTCTCGGGTAGTATTGAAGATCTTCAGAGGACCAAGGAGATTATAGATTGCTATGGCCTTCTTGATAAGACACGAGTGTATATCAGTCCCGTATTTGGCAGCATAGAACTTACTGACATTGTAGATTTCATGGTTCGCAACAAGTTGAATGGAGTTAATCTGCAGGTACAGCTGCATAAAATCATCTGGGACCCAAATAAGAGAGGTGTATAAGTATGGCAGTTGATTTGAAAGAAATTGAAGAGCATATAAGAGGCATTTTAAAAGCCCTGGGCGATGATCCAGACCGGGAAGGTCTCAAAGAAACACCAGCCCGTGTTGCAAAGATGTATGAAGAGGTCTTTAAAGGTATGTCCTTTAGTAATGATGAAATTGCTGAAATGTTCAACAAAACCTTTGAAGATGACCTGTCCCTGGAGGAAGGTACTAATGATATGGTATTTATGAAGGATATTGAAATCTTCAGCCACTGCGAGCATCATCTTGCTCTGATGTACAACATGAAGGCCGCAGTAGCCTATATACCAAACGGAAAAATCATAGGGTTAAGCAAAATTGCCCGGATTGCAGATATGGCTGCCAGCAGGCTTCAACTCCAGGAAAGGATTGGCACTGACATTGCATATATCCTGCAGAAGGTTACGGGTTCAAAGGATATTGCAGTCATCATAGAGGGTGAACACGGCTGCATGACTACAAGAGGAATAAAAAAACCGGGAACCAGGACGATTACAACAACCTTTAGAGGGAAATTCAATACGGATGCTGTTTTATATAATAGATTGATGATGCTTTATAAATAAAATGGATAAAGGACGGTGTAAAAATCATGAATAAAGAAAAAGCAGTAGTAGTTTTCAGCGGTGGCCAGGACAGTACCACATGTCTGTTTTGGGCAAAAGAAAGATTCAAGGAGATTATAGCGGTATCCTTTGATTATAATCAGAAACATATACTTGAATTGGAATGTGCAAAGAATATTTGTAAGAAGCACGGCATCGAGCATCATACCCTTGATTTGGGGCTTTTAAATCAGCTGGCACCCAACTCTCTGACTCGTCAGGATATAAAAGTTGATAAAGATGCTCCTGCAGTTGGAACTCCGAATACCTTTGTGGATGGAAGAAATCTGTTGTTTCTCTCTTTTGTGGCAGTCTTTGCAAAGCAGAGAGGTGCAAATGTCATCGTAACCGGTGTTTCCCAAAGCGACTTCAGCGGCTATCCGGACTGCAGGGATGTCTTCATCAAATCCTTGAATGTAACCCTGAACCTGGCGATGGATTATCAGTTTGAGATATTGACTCCGCTTATGTGGATAAATAAGGCGGAGACCTGGAAGATGGCCAATGACCTTGGGGTTCTGGATATTATCAAGAATGAAACTTTAACCTGCTACAACGGAATCATTGGCGGCGGCTGTGGAGAGTGCCCTTCATGCAAATTGAGGAAGAAAGGCTACCTGGAATTTAAGGAAACTTATCTGACAAAATGATTTCAATATAAGAAAGAGTGCATGATGGCACTCTTTTTACTTTTCCATGTGTAGGTTTGAAATGCTGCCCAGCACAGCCATCAGTCCAATAGATCCGGCTGCCATTCGTCCTTAAGGTTTATAAAACTGCCATGGCTGGACCAGAACTTTTCACATACTTTATGTATTTACAATCTTCTCCAGAAGCATAGTCAATTCGTTGTCCAAGGTTCCGATTTTCTCCAGAAGCTGTCTGCTGAATTCCTTGTTTAGTATGTCCTCTCTCTCCATGGAAATATAATCCAGCTCCACATCTGAATTTTCAATTACATCCTCTACTGTCGGAAAGCTTGATTTCAAATATCCTACAATAGTCTCAAGCTCCATTCGGGAACAGGTTTTCAATACATCACTGTTGTTCTCCGCAAATCTGAAGATATCTGCTGCCAGATTATCTAGCATTTCCTTGCTCTCATCTATCTTTTCCTGAATGAAATTTTTGTTTTCCTGTTTCAAGCGGCTCTTAAACTCCGTAACAACTCTCTCAAAAAGTGGCTTGTCCTTTTGGAGAATGAACCGGCCATACGAATTTATCGTAATCAAATAGTCTTCCTTTATTCTCTCCAGGTCATTCTGAAGCTTTTGATAACCATTATTTACGTTCTTATCCCTGCCAAAGATCTTCCATCTCAGGGAAAGCCTATCCGCTACATGCTTGTCCGGCTTACCGATAATGTCTCCAATACAGCTTATATCAATATTTCTGTCATCGGTTCTTATTCCCGGTGTTCTGATATTTACTCTACAGATCTTATCCTGGATAAGCTTAAGCTCTATGTCTGTTCTTACAATAAGGTTGGATAGCAGACCATCTGTAAGGCCTGTGGGGTTATCTACAAGTATTTTTGAATCCGTGAACTCCATATCCTTCATCATTTCCGTATTTCCAAAGAGGTTTATTTGGATAATATTACTCTGTATTTCCTTTTTGAGCTCTTTAAGTTTTACTTCACTTATATTTTCTATGAGCACACAACTTCCGAAAGCATTATTTGCTTCATGGTCGTAATTATAAGCTGAGTTATCAACAACAAGCAGACTGTCGTAAACTTTGTTATGTACACCTGTTAAAAGCTGAATATCGATGCATCGTATTTCATCCTCCAGAGAGAAACAGCGGCCCTTATCCTCCAGGATACTTTTCCCATACTCATAAATAATTACATTTTCTTCACCAAGTTTATCCCGGATAGTATTTATTGTCTCAACTTCTGCTTCAGAAAATTTCGGACATATCCAATACACATGTTCTTTAGCATCTTTTGCAAAACCTGCCTTAGATAAAACATTAACGGAGCCGGAATATGTATAAGGTATCAAAACTCTATCACCTCATATTAATTTATACAAACTACTACATATATATGAGGCTCCTTCCAATAAAATTCTTATCAACTATTTAATATCCTGACCACCTCACCCTATCAAAAGTTTAACATATTATATACTATAAATTTTTTAGGAAGTGAAGAACTATGATGAATGGATATGTGAAAAACTACACCAGAATATCACCTGCAACTGCAAGGAAACTTCTTATGAGCACCCCCGGTATTCTGTTAATAGATGTTAGAAATCCTGAGGAGTGCGCATCAGGATATATCCCCGGAAGTATAAACATGCCTTTGCAGTATCTTCAATGGGGAATTAGAAATCTTCCTGTAGGCCCTTATACTCCGATAATAACTTACTGCCAAGCCGGAATGAGGGCTGCTTCAGCAGCAACCCTGCTGGTGCAGACAGGATTTCAAAACGTATATACTTTTGGAGGAATAGAAAATTGGCCCTACGAAATTGTAAAAAATACATGGCGGTGACAGAAGCAATATTCAGCAAATATTTATGATAAAACTTCCAGGAAGTCAGCGGACCCGGCATGTAAAATTACAAAGCCTGTTGAAGAAACATCTATAGCTGCTGAAATTTACTTCTTAATCTATCGCCTTCAAAAAATCGTTGAATATTCGATATTTTCTCAGGCGAATACTGAAGGCATAAATTCCCGCATCTGTATTCAACAGGCTCTAATGATATGTAATATTTTTAAACCAAATAAATAAAATGCATAACTATTTTCTCTTTGCAACACAAGGATTTCCTATACCGGCTATATTCTAAAATCACTCATACCTTCCACTATACTTTATTCCCAAAAGGAATTATAAATTTCAGCTAAACGAAGGTGAATATTTTTAAAGGCCTCAAGTACCAAAGGGTCAAAATGTACCGGCATAACCCTTCCGTCTCCTTTGGTGATTATTTCGTGAGCCTCTTCATGACTGAAGCCGGCTTTATATGGTCGTTTGCTCCTCAATGCGTCATAGACGTCTGCCAGGGCAACAATTCTTGCTGATAAGGGAATATCCTCTCCCCTCCTGCCGTCGGGATAGCCGGAACCGTCAAATTTTTCATGATGGCATCTGGCTATCTCTGCGGACATTTTTAAATTCTCCGAATCGCCTATTATGAGTTCTCCATAAAGAGTATGCTTTTTCATATTTTCGAATTCTTCTAACGTGAGCCTTCCCGGCTTGGTAAGTATACTTTTGTCAACATATATTTTTCCAACATCATGCATTTGGGCCGCATTAAAAATAGTTTTTATAAACTCCCTGTCCAGTCCCATCTCCTCAGCCAGCATCTTTGAGAAGGTATTTACTCTCTTGATATGGCTGCCTGTACTGTCATCATTTGCTTCTGCGGCTCTTGCAAGTGCATTCGTTGTGTACTCAAAGGATTTCTCTATTTCCATAACCTTATCCTTTATCGTGTTAATAAGGTCAAAGTAAATGGCTATAGCTTTAACTACAGATATATCGTAACTTGATACCTGATGATTATAATTCATGCCAAGCACTACGGTATTATCAATGGAAAATCCGGCAAAGTTTCGGATTTTACCTGCTACTTTCAGCATATCCTCTGGGAAGATGCTTGTA
>JAUZPH010000339.1 GCA_030706065.1 Bacillota bacterium
TAATCTTTTTCGTACTCTGTGTCAGACAGTTCAACAAGGCAGATTTCTCACAGGTAAAAGTATTTAACCCTCATAAATAACTAAAGCCGGAGGTTTTGCCCGGCACCTTTTGGTGCAAAACCTCCAGCTTTCTTAGAACGCATATAAATAATTCATCATTTTGTAACACAACTGACACAAAGCCGCAGGAAAATATAAATATATATTTATACATAGCAAAGGGGATGAAGACTTGGATATAAATTCCATACTAAGATTGGTACAGCTTGGACAATTGCAGAATTCCTCAGACACCAGCAGCACCGGCAATTCCACTGACGGAGCCTTTGACTCCCTGCTTCAGGAGCTTATGAACACTGCCATGAATCAAAACACATCAGCTTTAACCGGTTCAGCGGATGGTACTGCAGATCTGTCCAGTATTACCGGTACCTCCCAGTCAGATTCAATAAACAGGACTTCCGATAAGTCAAAAGAGTTGGCGGACATGCTCCAGCTTATGTCGCTTCAGCGAATGCTTCAAAGCTCCATCACAAGCAGTGACAGCGATAACGGCGGCGATACCACCGATTCCATCATGCCGGACAGCAGTAATTTAATGGCTGAGCAGATGCAGTATCTTCTTGAGGCGGTAATAAACAATCAGTCACAGTCGGCAGCTGGTACTTCGGCCTCGGTAAACCCTGCAGTTACTGCAGCGGAGTCGGCCGAGAACTGATTTCGCCCTTTAATAATCTCTCCCTTGAAAAGCAAATACTGCTCCAGTAATATAGATGTGTGAGTTTATATTTGAATTTATCCAGGATGTAAAATTTCTTCTAAATCGAATTCTTATTCGTTGAAATTTTACATCCGGAAAAATCGGTGAAGATTCGATATTTTCTCAGGTGAATTTGTCAAGGTTTAAACTCACACATCTTTAATTACCTTCGGCAGTTTTTGCTTTCATTTTTTATATTACTTCTCTATCATAAATCATGACCATGCTTCTTTTCCTACTTCCAGGTCCAGACTATCTCCTGCTTACAGCTGTTTCCGCAAGGCCTTCTCCACTTTTCTCGTAGGCCTCATATAACAATGCCATATTCAATGCATCATAGCCGGCATGGTGTTGCTGTCCTATAAAGTCCAACTTCAACAGCTTTAGTGCATTCTTTAGTGATATGCGATTTTTTGAAAGCATGTACTCGCTGAATTCCAGTTGAAAATCCGTATAATTTCTGTTGACTGCAGCATACAATTCCCTGTCTGCGGAACGGTTTATCTCATAATCCCGCCGGATGGCCCTGATATCTCCGTCACTCCAGCTTATAAAAAGAGAATTCTCCAAATTTCCAACCCAGTCTTTAAAGTTATTAAAAACTTCGTTGAAATTTGCCGCCCTGTTTACAGCCTCCTGCTCCAAACCGGTTATATCCATACAGGTTTCACTTAATACAGGATTAACTGTGGGCCTTACCAAACTGTAAAACATTCCGTCCTCTTCAACCCCATGGCTTTTCCTGTATTTAACTGCTCCTATGGATATGATCTCACAGCCGCTGAGCCTTCTGGAATTGTCATTGCAGTTCATCTCAAGATCAAAAAATATGAGCTGCAGGTCCTTTCCCCTTGTAAGCTCCCGTATCGGTACGATATTGACAACCTTTTGCTCCCCGGACTTCTTTGATGGCTTCCCTTTCCGCTGTCCCCCAAATGTCGCCTTCCGCCTTAAATTTTGTTCGCTGATGCTTTCAAACTCTTCTTTGGCCGTTTGCTTCCATACAAGCCTCCAGTTCTTATGCCACTGAAACTCAAGAAGAATATCCCCCATTCCCTTGAAGTTGCCGGCCCCCATTATATCTCCATACTTGACAGCCTCTATCAAATCCCTGGAACTGCCGTAAATTATAACATCACTATCCTCACTGATACTGCCATCGGCTTCCAGCCGCTCCATAAGCTCAATTATATATTTTATCCCGCTTATCTCCGCTGATTCGGCGTTTTGTGATTTGTATCCTCTTGAAAAGGTTTGGATTATACTCTCCTCTTCATCTGTAACAACCGCTTTAAGCCCTGAGGTTTTCTTGTTACTATTATGCCAAACCCAAAAATAACATCTGGCGAGCTCCAACACTTCCATTACCGAACACCCTCTTGTCCTTATCCATAGTTAAGCCAAAAGTAATCTTAAATTTTGCTTACAATCCCATTTTACTCCTTTATGTGATTTAGGGACAAGTGTACCAGTCTTTTTATTTTATTCATAAAAGAAAAAGAAGGGTCGCAAAACCCTTCCTTTCATATCCCCAAATATCAAACTTTCTAAATTGTCTCAGTACAGTCCTCCATATATAATGGCTTGTCATCAGCTTCTTCAGCTGCCTGAGTATTAAGTTTCCTCATTTCTGTCACAATGAACAAGGCAGTTATAACCGTAGTAATAAAGTCAGCACAGGGCTGTGCCATCCAGATTCCATCCAGTCGGAAAAACTTCGGCAGTATAATAATAAGCGGAATCAGTACTATTACCTGCCTCAAAAGCCCAAGTAACATCGAAAGCTTTGCTTTTGCCACAGCAGTGAAATAGTTTGTACAAACTATTGTAAAACCTACTATGGGCAGCAGCACGTGAAATATAGCCAATCCCCTTGTACCCATACTTATGAGGTCCGCACTATTATTATTGAAAACCCTTATTATCTGTCCCGGAAAAAGTTCTATAAAAATAAAACCGACAGTGGTTATGACTGTAGCTGCCATAACGGCATATTTTAAAGCCTCCTTAACCCTGTGATAGTTTTTGGCTCCGTAATTATACCCGATTATAGGTTGAACCCCCTGGTTTATACCAAAAATAGGCATAAGCACGAGCATTGCAACGCTGTTAACCAGTGCCATGGCTCCTATGGCCAAATCCCCGCCATATCTCTCCAGGCCGGAATTAAAGGTAACTGTAACCAGACTTGCGGCGAGCTGCATTGTGAAAGCTGACATACCTATTGCCACTATCTGTTTTATAATCCCCATTTCCAATCTCATATTCTTCAGTTTCAGCCTCAGCAGGCTCCCTGACCTGGTAAAATACAGCAGAGTCCATGCAGTAGTCACAAACTGGGATATGACGGTGGATAATGCGGACCCCCGCACTCCAAGCTTGAAAACAAATATCAATAACGGATTTACGGTAAAATTAAGTGCCGCACCTATAAGCATTGTTGTCATGGCAATTCCCGGATTCCCTTGTGCACGTATTATGTTATTAAGCCCCATGCTTACATTCTGGAACATAAGTCCAAGAATTATGATAAAGGCAAATTGTTTGGCATACGGCATAGTCACTGGACTGGCTCCAAGCATCCTCAGTATGGGCTCCAAAAATATAATTCCTGCAACAGTAAGAAGTATTGAGAATATTATTAATAATGAAAAAGCATTTCCCAAGGCCTTTTCCGCTTCTTCTGTCTTGTGTTGACCAAGCTTTATGGAAACCAAAGCGCTAGCTCCAATACCGGCAAGCATTCCGAAAGCCATTATAACATTTGAAATCGGCATAGTTACTGCGACTCCGGAAAGCTGGATAGCACCTACATACTGGCCTACGAAAATTCTATCAACAATACTGTATAACACATTCACAAGCATTCCCACCACTGCAGGTATGGAAAACTTCAGAAGCAGTCTGCCGACACTCTCTGTACCTAATTCATTTTTATTCATAGTGTCCCCCTTAAAATTTATAGTTCCTCCATCACATATGCAACTAAAGGGCTTTTATAAATGAAGCTTAACTTATAGATGCGAAAATTAACCTTTAGTATTCGACTGAGAAAATATCGAATCTTCACCGATTTTTCCGGATGCAAACTTTCATCATATGTTTCAGCATTAAAATATCCAATCTTCACGGATTTTTATCCGACTGCTTTAAAAGAAATTTTAAATCCAAGGCGATAAATTAAGAAATAATTTTCCGCATCAATAAAACCGAATTGCAATGTTATATATAATTATAATTGTACATGAAGCAATTTTAAAATGTATTTTTTAATATATTTTAAAATTGTCAGGCTGAGAGATACCACTGCAGGGAGACTTTACGCTTTGACCCTTAATCCGCTTCAGAAAATATCTGGGAATACTTTCTCTTTAAAATATTTATGCCTCCCCCAGTAACTACTCCACACTGCCATCCATAATATAAATTGGAGAATTTAATTTGGAGGAAAAAATGTACTATCAAGAATATCAATGTCCATTTTGCAATTATGACTGCTATGGATACCGAAATGCTGCCGGTATGCAAAATATGCAGGGCATGCAGAATATGCATCTCATGTCTGCCGGAAAGGCTGTTGCATATATAACCGGAGGTCCTCTGGCTCCCAATCTAAAGGGTACTGTGACCTTTACCGCAGTACCGGGAGGAACTGAAGTTTCAGTAGAAGTAAACGGACTCCCTCCCTACAAGCCTGCTGCAGCCGGAAGCCCACAGGTAGGGCCTCACGGTTTTCACATCCATGAAAGTGGTAACTGCGTAGTGGGAAATCCTGCCGAGCCTTTCAAGGCAGCCGGAGAACACTGGAATCCGACTAATCAACCACATGGCAATCATGCTGGTGACTTTCCCGTACTCTTCTCAAATGACGGGTTTGCAAGAATGACCTTCTTTACAAATAAACTTACTGTTGATCAGATTATCGGAAAATCCCTAGTCATCCA